>JAQTRJ010000173.1 GCA_028711875.1 bacterium
CGCGGACATGCGGGCATCCGCATTGACGTGGGTCTCGTGAAGCGCCGTGAAGCCGGAATGACCGCGTACGAGGTCTGCTTGTCGGAATCGCAGGAGCGGATGTTGGCCATCATCCGAACGGGTGGCGAAGAGACCGCAAAGCGAATTTTCGATCGGTGGGATCTCCATGCCGACCGTGTCGGAGAAGTCACACCCGATGATCGCTTCGTGGTGATTGAAAACGGACGTGAGATCGCTAACGTTCCGGCGGCTCATTTGGTTCTGGGCGGCGGTGCGCCGCAATACAGCCGTCCCTTCACGAAACCGAAGTACATTGACGCTGCCCTGTCTTTCGATCCGACTCATCTGCCCGAACCGAAAGATTTGAATTCCGTCTTGGAGCAGCTGCTCACATCGCCCAACATTGCCAGCAAGCGATGGATCTACGAGCAGTACGATCACACCATCGGTGCTAATACCCGCGTCGGCGGCGGATGCAGTGACGCGGCGGTGGTTCGCGTACCGGGAACCGAGAAAGCATTGGCTTTGTCCGTGGATGGAAACGCGCGCTATGTTTCCGTGGATCCGCGCCGGGGCGCGGCGTTGGCCGTGATGGAAAGTGCGCGAAACGTCGCCTGCGCGGGCGCTCGTCCTCTGGGAATCACAAATTGTCTGAATTTCGGCAATCCGATGAATCCCGAGACTTACTACTTTTTCCATGAAACAATCACCGGAATCGCCGACTCCTGCCACAGTCTGAACATTCCCGTCACGGGCGGCAACGTTTCTTTTTATAATGAAAGCCGCGACCGCGCCGTGCTGCCGACTCCGGTGATCGGTATGGTCGGTCTGATCGAAAACGTCGGCGATGCCGTTCCCACCGGCTTTCAGGAAGAAGGGGATTTCATCGCGTTGCTTGGCAGTCTTGGCCCCGATATCGGATGCAGCGAGTATCTGAATGTGATTCACGGAACCGTCGCCGGAGCTCCGCCGCGCCTTGACATGGAGACCAACGTTCATCTGATTGAGTTGCTCGGGGAACTTGCGGAATTGAGGCTCATTAAATCTGCCCACGATCTTTCCGAAGGCGGTTTGGCGGTAGCGATGGCGGAGGCATGCATGGCGGGAGCTTTCGGGTGCGTTCTAACATTCCCGTGGAAGGGGAGTGTGGTGGATACTCTTTTCGCCGAGAGCGCGGGCTGCGTGATCGTATCCGTCGAGCATGGACAGTGGTCGGCATTTCGCCATGCTGCAGAGAAGCATGAGATTCCCGTTCAGATACTGGGTCGAGTGGGAGGGAGACTTCTGGCGATCAATGACTGGATCGCGCTTCCGGTTGCCCATTTGGAGAAAAAATACGAGGAGGCAATACCGTTGCTTCTCGGCGAAACTCCTGCAAAGTAGTCCTCCTCTTCATGCTTCCGTGATGATTCATGTTTATCTGCCTTCGGTGCGATTCTCGTTAACTATTTAATATATAAAAATATATGCAAGATTTTAAGAGGCAGGCTCTATAAGGAAAGAGTTGCGTTTTCCATGTATCTGAAGTAGATTTAATGAATAAAGATGTGCCCTTCGTTTGCCCCCGTAGCTCAGATGGATAGAGCACCGGCCTCCGGAGCCGGGAGCATGGGTTCGAGTCCCGTCGGGGGTACTAATGGAATGGATGAGCCATGTCTGATCCAGTGCAACCGATAGATCCCAAGGACGAAGAGATCGGCGAAGAGGACAAGTTGTTGGCCGTATTGGCCTACGTGCCCTTCCTGTGCCTGATTCCCTTTGTTCGTCCGGATCGCAGCGTGTTTGTCACCAGGCATGTGCAAATCGGTCTGATGCTGTTCGTGGCCGAGATTTTCGCTGTGATTCTGCGCTATCTTCCGGTGGTGTGGGACGTGGTGATTTTCGTATGTGTGCTGTTGGCGCTGGTGGGAATTTTCCATGTGGTGCGGGGACGAACCTTTACACTGCCCGTGATTTCTGATTGGCTGCGCAAGCAAGGCTGACCGTTTTTTATCCGATCAAACGAGTCGAAGGAGTTTTTTGTGCGTATTGCGGAAAGGGTAGCTCGTTATCAGACCGCCCGCCAAGTGCAGGCTGCCGGACTATACCCGTATTTCCGCGCCATTGAATCGGATCAGGACACCCTCGTGAAAATGCACGGGCGGGACGTTCTGATGCTCGGATCCAACAACTATCTCGGCCTCACCAGCCATCCAAAGGTGAAAGAAGCGGCAATCGCCGCTCTTCGGCGGTACGGCACAGGCTGTGCCGGCTCCCGCTTCTTAAACGGCACGCTGCAAATCCATGTAGAGTGCGAGGAGCGGCTGGCCGAATACATGCAAAAGCAGGCCGTCCTGCTGTTCTCAACGGGATTTCAGGCCAATTTGGGGGCGATTGCCACGCTGGTTCCGCGCAACGGATACGTGATTACGGACTCCCTCGATCACGCGTCCATTATTGACGGTGCCCGTCTTTCCTTTGGAAAGATGGTCAAGTTCCGTCACAATCAGGCGTCGGATCTCGAACGCGTGCTTTGTTCCCTCGGCGATAAGCCCAAAATCGTGATCACGGAGGGCGTGTTCTCGATGGAAGGGGATATCGTCAAGCTCCCCGAGATTTTCGAGGTCTGTGAAAGGAACGGAGCGGATATTATTTTAGACGACGCCCACGGCATTGGGGTGCTGGGTCCTATGGGGCGCGGAACGGCTTCGCATTTTGGCCTCTCAGATCAGATCGAAGTTGTGGTGGGAACTTTCTCGAAGTCGTTGGCGTCAATCGGCGGATTTGTGGCCGCTTCCGAGGACGTGATCCACTACCTCAAACACAACAGCCGCGCGTTGATTTTCTCCGCCAGCCCGCCCCCCGCATCTGTCGCTGCCGTCATTGCCGCTCTGGAGGTCATTATCGCCGAACCGGAACGGCAGGAACTGCTGTGGCGAAATACGCACTACTTGAGAGACGGTCTTCACAGCCTCGGATTATCCACTGGAACCAGCGAGACACCGATCATCCCCGTGGAGATCGGCGACACCATGTTGACGTTTCAGGTGACGGCGGCTATGCATGAAGAAGGAGTGTTCATCAATCCCGTCGTGCCGCCCGCCGTACAGCCGGGGCAGACGCTGATCCGATTCTCGGTAATGTCCACGCACACATTGCCGCAGCTGGACTTCGCGCTGGATAAAATGGCCAAGATCGTTCGTCGTTTCAACCTTCGTGCAGGAGCGGCCCATCGAGATTCAGACGTTTCCCGTTCGCACGTGGCGGGATCGGAAGACCTTTCTTCGCTTCCCGTGGACGGTGCAGGGACAGGACCCGGTTTGGATTCCGCCGCTCCTGATTGATCAGAAATCCCGTTTCAGCCGAAAAAACCCGTTCTACGACCACGGAGAAGTCGAGCCGATTCTGGCGCGTGACACTGGGACGGGCAGGATCGTGGGCCGCGTGTGTGCCGTCGTCAACCGAGCGCACAACGAGTTCCACAAGGATCGCGTGGGTTTCTTTGGATTTTTTGAGTGTGTTGACTCCGCCGCCGTTGCCCGCGCGCTCCTCGATCACGCGGGTCGCTTTCTCATGGAGCGGGGATTTACGGTCATGCGTGGTCCGGCGAATTTTTCGGTCAACGACGAGATCGGCATGTTGATCGAGGGATTCGATACGCCGCCCGTCATCATGATGACGCATAATCCTCCGTACTACAACCGCCTGATGGAAGAATGCGGTTTCGTCAAAGCGATGGATTTACTGGGATATGAACTGCATCAAGGCGAAATCAGCGAGCGGCTTCTGAATGTGGGGGAGAAACTCCTCGCGCGCCTGAAACTGCGCGTGCGGACGATTGATACGAAACATTTCTGGCGTGACGTTCGCCATCTCTGCGACGTCTACAACAGCGCGTGGGCGGCCAACTGGGGTTTCGTCCCGATGACCGAGGGGGAACTGAAGGCCATGGCCGATTCGCTGCGCCTGATCTACGATCCCCGCATGGTTTTTTTCGCGGAAACCGAAGACGGTCGGCCGGTCGGCTTCAGTCTGATGCTTCCCGACATCAACGTCATCCTCAAGCACATAAGTGACGGTCGTTTGCTGCCCACCGGCATCTTCAAATTGTTGCTCGGCCGCCGCAGAATTCATCGCGCGCGGGTGCTGCTGATGGGAGTGGATCCGGCGTTTCGCGGTCGTGGTCTCGATGCCGCCTTCTACTATCTTTCCTACAAACGCGGCACCGAAGCGGGCTATCACTGGGCGGAATTCTCGTGGATTCTGGAAAACAATCGCCCGATGAACGATGCACTCCTTGCGATCGGAGCGAAACCCTATAAGAAATGGCGCATGTGGGAAAAGGCTCTGATCCCCGATGTTTGCTGAAGTTCGCAGCGCCGCGCTATTAGGCATTGACGCCTATCAGGTGAAGGTCGAGAGCCATCTCGAAAACGGCCTGCCCACCTTCACGGTAGTCGGATTGCCCGACAGCGCCGTTAAAGAATCCCGGGAGCGCGTCTCGGCGGCGATCAAGAATTCGGGATTCGTCTTTCCGCAGCGAAAGATCACCGTCAATCTGGCGCCGGCCGATGTTCGCAAGGAAGGCAGTGCGTTTGATCTGCCGATGGCTATCGGCATTCTGGCAGCTTCGGGGCAGGTCGCACCTCAGGTCTTGACAACGACCGCTCTGTTGGGGGAATTGGCGCTGGACGGAAAAGTGCGGGCGATCCGGGGAGCACTCCCCATCGCCAGCTCGCTCAGGCATGAAGGCATTCCCAGCATTGTTGTCCCGAACGAAAACGCGCGCGAAGCGGCGCTCGTGCCCGACGTGGCGGTCTACCCGATGGAGAATCTGCGCGACGCGGTAGATTTTCTTAACGGCGACGATCAGGTCGTTCCGTTTACGGTGGATCGCGAAGCGCTGTTTCATGAAATCAGCGAGATGGTGGGCGACTTCGCGGAAGTGCGCGGACAGAGTTCGGTAAAGCGCGCGCTGGAAATCGCCGCGGCGGGCGGGCACAACGTGCTGATGATCGGACCGCCCGGTTCCGGAAAGACGATGCTCGCGCGGCGGCTGCCCTCGATTCTGCCCGATTTTTCTCTGGAGGAAGCCCTCGAAACAACGCGGGTTCATTCCGTGGCCGGGATGCTGAAGCCGGGACAGGCGATCGTCGGAACGCGGCCGTTTCGTTCTCCTCATCATACGGTTTCCGACGCGGGCTTGATCGGCGGGGGAATCATTCCGCGTCCCGGCGAAGTCTCGCTCGCGCATCACGGCGTGCTCTTTCTCGACGAACTCCCTGAGTTCCATCGCAACGTGCTCGAAGTCCTCCGCCAGCCGCTGGAAGACGGTGTCGTTACGTTGTCGCGCGCGGCGATCAGCTTGACGTATCCGGCATCTTTTATGCTGGTCGCCGCCATGAATCCCTGCCCTTGCGGTTATCTCACGGACAATGCTCGCGAGTGTCGCTGCACCCCCGAACAGGTGCGCCGCTATCTGTCGCGTGTCTCGGGACCGTTGCTCGATCGCATTGACTTGCATGTAGAAGTCCCGCGCGTACCGTGGAAGGAGCTGTCTTCAGGGGAGGGTGGG
>JAQTRJ010000174.1 GCA_028711875.1 bacterium
GGAACGTGATTCCGATCCGCTGGATGAAATGGGTCACGGCACGTACGTCGCGGGCATGGCGGCGGCGGTGACCGACAACGGACGGTGCATCGCCGGCGTCGGTTTCGGCTGCCGCATTCTCCCCTTACGAACCGCCAACGCTAACGGCTATCTCGAAGAGGACGACGTGGCGGCGGCGCTTCTCTATGGCGCGCAGATCCGTGAGCGGATGGGGGCTTTGGTTCTGAATATGAGTTTTGGCGACAATGTCGTGTCGCCGCTAATTCGCGACGCCGTGCAGCTCGCGGCGCAGTCCGGAGTGATCCTGCTCGGTTCGGCGGGGAATTCGACTTCGCAGGAGATCCACTATCCGTCCGGATTTCCCGAAGTCATTTCCGTCGGCGCGACCACTCAATCCGATTACCGCGCGAGTTTTTCCAATTACGGTCCGTCGGTGGATGTGATGGCGCCCGGCTCCGACATTCTGTCCACGATGATGAACGGCGATTGCGGCGAATGGATTTACCCGCACGGCACCAGCTATGCCGTGGCGCTGGTATCCGGCGTTGTCGGATTGATGCTCGACGTGAATCCCGCTCTTACCGGCCAAGACGTGAAACAGATTTTGCGCAGCACGGCCGACGATATCGGCGCTCCCGGTTGGGACGATCAAACGACTCATGGCCGGGTCAACGCTCGCCGCGCCGTGGAACGGGCGAGCTTCGGTTCCAACGTAGTTTCGCGCATCACGAGTCCGCATGCCGATGCGGGCTTTGCCGCGCCGTTTGAGGTCTATGGCGAAGCGAGCGGGAGCGCGTTCGCACGATGGACTCTGCTCCTTGGATGTGGCGAGAATCCGGCCGCGTGGCAGGAAATCGCGTCGGGCAACGGGCGAATCTATGGCGGATTGATGGGCACGATCCAGATTCCCGAGATGGACACGGTGCTGATTGCCCGGCTCGAGGTCGAAGGATTCGAAGGATCGCGGTCGGTGGATCACGTTCACCTCTACGTTCAGCACGCGGCGCCGCGGATTGACTCGCTCAGGACGCGAATCATGCTGGATGAATACGCCTATGGCGAGCTGGTTCAGGTCTGGGTCAATCAGGCGACGCGGGCGAGTCTGCTGCTGACGAATGCGCTGGGAGATTCGATTCGCCGCGATCTGGGTTACATCACCGATTCCCACGCGGGATTCCTGTCGCAGCTGGAGTATTCCGGAAATTGGAACGTGCACGCGCGGCTGGAGAACGCCGCCGGAATGGTTTCGCTAAGCGAGCCGATGTCGTTCGCGATCCACGAGCCGTCGTTCGCGTCGAACCTCTGGGAACTCGGAGAAACCTCGCTGACGCACGGACATCTTAGCCCGTTTCTGAGCGATTTCAACGGCAACGGGCGTCCCGAAGCGTGGCGGCTGCCGATCACTCCCGGCGGCGGACTGAGCGATCTGGAAGTGTGGGAATGGACCGGAACGGATTTCGCGATTCTGCCGCTGACCTACGGGATCCACATTCCGCAGGCCATCGGCGACGCGGACGGCGACGGTCTGCTCGAAATGATGGGTCGCCGCGCCGATCTGACGCGCATCTGGGAGCAGCGGACTCCGGACGGAATACTCGATACGGTCGTGTTCGAAGCGCTGACGAATCTCATCGGCGCGGAATTCCTCGATCTGGACAGCGCGGACGGACACGGCGAGATCATCGCCCGTACGAATACCGACGCTTCGGGATACTCGAACCCGCGCTTCGTGATCTATTCCGTGAATCCGCACTACAGCCTGACCGGAGTGGACACGCTCCCCAATCTCACCGAAGGCACAAACGACATGGGTCCGCCGAAGGTGTTGATCGGCGATCTGGATCGCGATGGCGCGCTCGACTTCGTGTACGGCGATTACGACGGCGACGTGGTTTTTTGCGAGCGCGAAGGGGGACGGAGCCAGCAGTGCTGGTCGTATCGGCTGCCGCTGAATGACGCGACCGCTTATCTGGCGGCCGGGGATTTCGACGGAGACGGCGCGAGCGAATTCGTGGCCGGCTGCCGATCCAACGCACTCGGCGGAACGGAAAGCGAACGTGCCAGCCGCCATTGGGCGTACGTCGTTTTCGAACGCGCGGGGGATAACGGGTTTTCAGCGGTGGACTCCTTGTACGTGCTGGGCAATGAAGAAGTCACGTCTCATCTCGCGTCAGTTTCCGCCGGTGACGTCAACGGCGACGGACGCGATGAAATCCTGATCTCCGCCTATCCCGATCAGTATGTAATCGCCTATGATCCCGATCTGGATCGCTATCGGCCGCTCTGGTATCACTATCCGTCCGAGTCCAACGTATCGCTGGCGGCGGATCTGAACGGGGACGGATCAAACGAGTTTCTTCTCTCCGACGGTTCGCATTTTCTGCTGGCGCGTTCGACGGGCGGAGTCGGTGATCGTCCTCCGCCGCCGTTTGGGCTGACCGGCGAACCGCTCGGCCCGAATCGTATTCGTCTTCAGTGGCGGCAGGTCCCTCAGGCGGAGGAATTCCGCGTCTATCGCGCCGCGACAGCCCCCGAGTTTTCACTCCTGATCCGTGTCACGGATACGCTCGTTGTTCTCGATGACGTCCCCACCGATGTTCCCTTTACCTACGCCGTAAGGGCGTACGCGGCGTCGTATCCGGACACGGAAAGCGTGTTCTCGAATTTCACGGTTCTGGCGGCGAACGAGTTGCCGCTTGCGGAAGATACCGCGCGTTTCGTCTGCTCCTCGTTCGTGCACGTGAGCTTCTCAGAGCCGATGGGGGCTGCGGCGCTCCAGCAGGGAGGATATCGGCTGGACGACGGGCGCATGCCGGCGGTGGTCATGCCGGCGGAAGGCGGACGGGTGATCAGTCTCACGTTTGACGGGACATTGGACACCGGCTGGCATACGCTCGAACTTCGCAGCCTCCGCGACGCGCAAGGCGCGCGATTGCCTGAGGAAGAGTCGTTCGTGGTGTTCGAGGCGACGCCCTGTGCGGAGGAGTTTCCGCGGCTGGTGTCCTGCTCCATTCCGTCCGGCGTGGCCGTGACGTCCGTAGAGCTTGCGTTTTCCGAAGCGATGTCGCCGTCCGTGCTCGACCGAGGGAATTACGTGATGGACTCACCGCGACAGGTCATCGCCGTGGATTCGCTCGCGCCGCAGCGGGATCGCCTGCGGCTTCATCTCGATCCCCGCTTCCCGGTCGGCGGGCTGGGACTTCTCGACACGTTGTGGCTGCAGAACATCACCGCGCAGTCCGGCCGCCTGCTGAACGGCACCGGCCGTGACTCCGTGCTGCTGGGAAGCACGGCCCACTCCATCGCCGATGCCTACGTCTATCCCAATCCCTATCGCGGCGTGGGACCGGACGGAACGGGCGACGCGGTCATGTTCGCCGGCCTGCCCGAGACGGCGATCATTCGCATTTTCACGCTGCAGGGAGTGCTCATCCGAAAAATCGAACACGCGGATCTGACCGGCGGCAGCCGCTGGGATCTGACCAATGAAAACGGCGACAAAGTCGCCAGCGGCGTCTATCTCTACTCGCTCGAATCGAACGGCGAAACGGTTCGTGGAAAACTGGCGGTAATGCGGTGACGACGCCGTTTCTGATCGGACTCACGGGCACCATCGGAACCGGAAAATCCACGGTTGCCGATGAACTGCGCAAACTCGGAGCGGCCGTGGTCGCGGGCGACGATCTGGGAAAACGCGCGCTTGAAGAATCCCCCGAGTTGCTGGAACAGATTCGCCATCGGTTCGGCTCCGATGTGTTCCGCCCGACCGGTGAACTGGATCGTACGGCGCTGGGCCGAAAGGCCTTCGCCAGCCGTGAATCAGCGCAGTGGCTGACTGCGGCGACCTTTCCCCGCATTCACGATCTCTGGCGTGGGGCGGCGGCGGAATGCACGGAAGACGCGCTGGTTTTCGACGCGGCGCTCATTTTCGAGTGGGAAATCGAAGCCGAATTCGATCTGGTCGTACTGGTCATCGCATCGCGTGAACGGATTCTTGAGCGGATGGAGCGCGCCGGTCGCTGGACGTGCGGCGATGCCGAGAAGCGCATGGCCGCGCAGCTTCCGGCCGAACGGAAAAAGTCGAAAGCGCACGTTGTTCTGTCCAATGACGGAACGCTGGAAGAGTTGCGTCATCAGGTTCGGAATCTCTGGCACAATCGGATCATTTCGGAAATACAAGACAGGAGAAAGGGAAAAGATGAGGCGGATTCTTAGGATATCCTTGCTCACGGCGCTGCTCATGTGGGCGGCGTCCGCGTGCGCGGGTGACTTCTCACTGGTCGAGTATATGAATATTCAGAATGCGATGAAGCCGACGTTCGACGCGCAAGGTTCCGAATTCGCCTATCTGTGGGACGTCTCCGGAATTCCGCAGGTCTGGCGCGCGTCGGTGTTGGGCGGGTATCCGATGCAGGTGACCTTCTTTGAGGACGGAGCCAGCGGATGCTGGTGGTCTCCCTTTGGTCCGCAGAGCCTGCTGGTGGCGGTTCCTGCGGACTGCAAAAAACCAGTTCAGCTTTGGCTCGTCAATCTACGCAGCGGCGAACGCGAGCGAGTGTCGGAGGATACGCTGGCCGCCCACGAATTCGGATGCTGGGCGTCCGACGGTTCGCGGCTCGCCTACACCGTGACGCGAAAAGACCAATCCGAAACTGAGATCGTGGAGTATCGGACCGATCCGCGCCAGCGCGTCTCCGTCTACCGGAGTGCCGGGCTGCTGAGAGCCGCCGCCTACTCGCCCGACAATCGCTATCTGCTGATCGAATGTGTGAACTCCGCGTGGAGCTGCGATCTTCACCTGCACGATTTCGAAACGGGCGCGACCACACGGCTCAACGAACCGGCGGGCGGCGCGCGCTTCATGCATCCGGTGTGGGATAAAGATGGCGCCAGTTTCCATCTGCTCACCGATTCCGGGCGCGAATATTTGGGCGTGGCGCACTGGCCTCTCGACAGCGCGCAATTCACGTGGATCGAAACTCCCGAAGCCGATATCGAGGAGTTTGCCGTAGCGCGCGACGGCAGTTCTCTCGCCTGGTGCGTGCGCGACGGCGGCTATTCGATACTGCACGTGCGCAACCAGCGGCGCGGCGTGGACGTCCCGGCGAGCCGGTTTCCCGTGGGAGTTGCGCGCGATCTTCTCTTCTCCAACGATGGATCGAAACTTGCCTACTCCTTCGCGGCCCCCGACCGCGGTCACGATATATGGCTCTACGAAATCTATGCGGACAAATTGAATCAAGCGACGTCCAGCGCCCTCGGGGGCATTCCGTCCGAGACGTTTGTGCGTCCTCTGGCTGTTTCCTATGGCGTGCCGGACGGACGGACGATTCCCGCGCTTTGGTATGCGCCGCTGAAGGCAACAGGAAAACTGCCGGTGATCGTTGCGGTCGCGGCCGGACCGAATCATCAGGCTCGATTCGACCTTGTGCCGTGGATCCAGTATTTCCTCAGCCGCGGATGGGCGGTGCTGGCGCCGGATGTCCGCGGTTTGTCGGGATCCGGGATGTCGTTTGCATC
>JAQTRJ010000175.1 GCA_028711875.1 bacterium
GACACCGCCGCCTTCCGCAGATACCCGAGCGCGAAGCCGAGCTTGGCCCGCCAATCAGAGATCATGCCCAGCGCCAGACGGATTTTGAGCGGTCCCGAGGCGGAAATCTCGACTGGGAAACCCTCCCCGGCGGCGGCGATTTCGAGAACCCGCACGCGCGACAGGCCAGCCTTCGGGAACTCGATCAGGCACTCAGCCCGCTCCAGCGAAATCTTTTCCGCCCCCAGCCGTTCCCCCAAGATACGCACTCGCACCATATCAAACAAGTTCCGCGCCGCGTCAGGCGGCCGCCCGAAGCGGTCGGCCACCTCGCGCTCGGTCTCGTCCACTGCCTGAAGCTGCTTCGTGCGGGACAGGTCGCGATAGTAGTTCAGCCGCATCGCCCCTTCCGGCATGTAGTCCTCCGGGAAAAACGCGTCGGCTTCGAGTTTCAGCTTGAGTTCGGGCGGCGGCTCCTGCCCGTTCCCGCCGTTCGCCTCGATCTTGACCTCGTGCACAGCCTCCTCGATCAGCCGCTGATACATCTCGAACCCGACCGCGTTGATGTAGCCCGACTGCTCGCGGCCCAAAAGATTCCCCGCCCCGCGGATTTCGAGGTCACGCATGGCCACCTGAAAACCCGCGCCGAGCGATGAAAAATTGGTCAGCGCGGCCAGCCGGTGCCGCGCCACCCGCGACATCTCGAATTTCGGCGGTACGAGCAGATACGCGTAAGCCTTGCGCGACGAGCGCCCGATCCGCCCGCGCAATTGGTGAAGCTGCGCCACGCCGAAACGGTCGGCGCGGTTGACGATCATCGTGTTCACGTTGGGCAAATCGAGTCCCGATTCGATAATCATGGTCGAGATCAACACGTCGAAATTGCCCTCTATGAAATCCACCATCACCCGCGCGAGCTTGTCTTCGTCCATTTTTCCGTGCGCGACGGCGAAGCGCACACCCGGCAGCAGCCGCGCGAGCATCCGCCGGATCGCCTCGATGGACTCGATGCGATTGTGCACGAAGAACACCTGCCCGCCGCGCTGCAGTTCGTAGGCGATGGAATCCTTGATGACCTTTTCGGAAAACTGCACCACGTCGGTTTCGATGGGCAGCCGTCCGGGCGGCGGCGTATTGATCTGCGACAGATCGCGCGCGCCCATCAGCGCCATGTGCAGCGTGCGCGGAATCGGCGTTGCGCTCATCGCCAGCACGTCAATGCTCGCGCGCAGCGATTTGATCCGCTCTTTCTGGACCACGCCGAAGCGGTGCTCTTCGTCAATGATGAGCAGCCCCAGATCGCAGAACTGCACGTCCTTCGAGAGCAGACGATGCGTGCCGATCAGAATATCGCACTTGCCTTCGGCAAGACGGTGCAGCGTCTGCTTCTGCTCTTTCGCCGATTGAAAGCGCGAGATGACCTCGATCTTGAGCGGCCAGCCTTTCAATCGCTCGCGGAACGTGCGGAAGTGCTGCTGCGCGAGAATCGTCGTCGGCACCAGCACCGCCACCTGCTTGCCGTCGGTCACGGCCTTGAACGCGGCGCGCACGGCGATTTCGGTTTTCCCGTAGCCGACGTCGCCGCAGATCAGACGATCCATCGGCTGCGAGCGTTCCATGTCGTGTTTTACTTCGTCGGCCGCGCGGATCTGATCGACGGTGTCTTCGTAGGGAAAGCTCGCTTCCATCTCGCGCTGCCACGACGTGTCGTCGGAGTAGGCGATCCCGTGAGCGGCTTTGCGCTGCGCGTACAGTTTGATGAGGTCTTCCGCGATCGAGATCAGCGATTTTTTCGTCTTGCGCTTGAGGTCGCGCCAGTCGCGGCCGCCGATTTTCGAGAGCGGCGGCTGAAATCCGTCGCGTCCCGAGTATTTTTGCACCTGCGCGAGATTTTCGAGCTTGACGAACAGGGTCACGCCGTCGCGATACTCGATCTTGAGCGTTTCGCGCTGGGTCGCCTGCACCTGAATTTTCGTCAGTCCCATATAGCGGCCGATGCCGTAGTCCACGTGCACCACAAAATCGCCCGGCTTGAGCGCGTCAATGTCGTGCAGCGGCACGACGTTTTTGAATTTGAGAAAGCGGCGGCGGCGGCGCATTCTGCCGAAGATGTCATGATCCACAAGCACGGCAATCTTCGAACGCGCGAGCGTAAAGCCGTGATGCAAGCCGCCTTCGCGCACCTCGAACGCTTTTTCCGGGCAGCCGCGCTCGACAAGAATCTGCGCGAGTCGCTCGCCCGCCGCGTCGCTGTCGCAGAGCAGAACGGCGCGCGTTCCCTGTGCGTGATACTCCTTCAGCCGGTCGGCAACCAGCGGCAGATTGGCGGCGAACCGTTCCTGCGGCTGCGCCTGCATGTCGAGCGTCGCGTCGCACTCCCACGGCGCGTTCTCGAAAAAGACTTGCGAAAAAGTTTTCGCCGCGCGGCGGATGTCTTCGGGGGACAACGTGGGCGACGGCACGGGGGCATCGTCATCGGCGATCTCCGCCGCCTCGTCCTCCGGCGGCGCATCCTCTTCATCCTCGTCTTCGTCCAGCGCGTCCGCGAACCGCTCGGCGAGCTTGCGAAACATTCCGTTGCCGTGCGCGGCGGTGCGATCATCGAACGATTTCTTCAGAGCCGCCCACGCGCCGCGGCCTTCGCTCCAGAGAATCACGGTGTGTTCGGGAAGATGTTCGAGCAGCGACGAGGTGTCCGGGTTCGAAAGTTCGGCGGCAACCAGCGTAACCTCGTCAATGAAGGACGTGGATTTCTGCGACGACGGATCGAACGTGCGCAGGCTTTCGACCTCTTCGCCGAAAAATTCCAGCCGCACCGGCTCGGCCGCGCCGAACGGATAAATGTCCAGCACCGCGCCGCGCACCGCGAACTGCCCGACCGCTTCGGTGAACATTTCACGCTTGTAGCCCGCGTTCACCAGATATTCGAGCAGCGATTCGCGCGGCAGCGTTTCGCCCTTACTGATCGTGTACAGATTTTCCGAGAGCGAACTGGGCGCGGGCAATGGATCGAGCAGCGCCGCCGCCGTGGTGACCACCACGGGACTTCCACCGCGCGCAAGCGACAACAGCACTTCCGCACGCTGACTGTGCTCAACCGGCGTCAGCGCGCGCCCGTAGTGCGGCCGCTCGGGCAGCAGGCATGGGCCCTCCCCTCCACTTCGTGGGAGGGCTGGGGGGGGTGTTTTGTGCGAGGGATGGGAGGGGTACTCCATCAAAACGGTGAGATCATCCACCGCCTCTTCGGCGTCTTCCATCGTCTCGGCGACGAACAGCACCGGCCGCGCCGCGCGCTCGCAGAGATAATCCGCGATCAGCACCGGCAGCGATCCCGGCGCGTTCTTCACCACGACGCGCGCCGCTTCGCCGAGACTCGTTCCGATCTCGCCGAACTCTTCGCCGTCAAATAGATATCGTTTCAGCCAGTCCAAATTGATTCGCTTGAGTTTGTTAATGCCGTGTCGGTTGCTTGCAACCGACCGTCGTCATCTCTTCTTGATCACGTTCACCACGCGCAGCCACGGGAAGAAATCGAGCAGGCCGGCGGGTTTGTAGTGGCGCGCGCTCACCTGCCGCACGTCCTCTACGGTATAAAAGCACTCGGGGTCAAGCTCGCAGATGGTCTTGGTCAGCGCGGCGATGCTCTCGCGGCCTTCAACGATGAAGATCACGTCCACCGGTCCCGACTTGCCCATGCTCTCGGTTTCGGTGGCCGGATAGCCGCGCTTCCAGAGCTGCTGCGCCAGACCCTTCTCGCGCTCGGAGATCACCCGCACGATCTGATTCCCGAGCGCGAGCCGCGACTCCACCCACATCCCGACCGCTTGACCGGCCGCGAAGCCCGCCGCGTAGCCGACGGTCAGATACCACGCGTCGAGATTCTGGATCACCTGTCCGATCACGTTGATCCAGATGTACACTTCGAAAAATCCCATCAGCACGGCCAGCGCCGGATAACCGCGCACAACGCTGATCGTGCGCAGCGTGCCGATAGTCTGATCCACGATCCGCAGCAGAAAAATCCCGATCATGAGCAGCAGCGGATGCGCCACAAAATATTCGATCATCGCCAACCTCTATTTATCAATTCCCCTTCCCTCTCCTGCGGGGAACAAAGGGGGGTCTCCAAAATCCAAAATCCGAAATCGAAAATCGTAGGGGCCGATTCATCGTGCCCGGTTTCGTAGCCGCGCACGGCCGTGCGATCTGTAGCGACACGATTTATCGTGTCCCGCATTCCCGTAGATGCAAACGGCAGTTTGCCGTAGGGGCGGGTTAAGGTACTCCGCAACCCGCCCGCCTGTAGTTTCACACGGCAGTGTGTTTCGAAACTCTGGATGCCCTCAGCGCCATCAAGAACTCGTCAAATGATTCTATCTCCGGGGCGCGATCATCATGCTGTGCAATCATTCTGACAATCTTGGCAAGGTTGCCGTCATCTGTTACTAAGGAATGACAACCTAATGCAAAGGCATCGGCAAATGCAATCTGATCATAGCTCGACTCGTCAAGTGAACGCCTCTGCTTTTTGCCAAGATTTGGCTCGAGCCTCAGCGATTGACGTGCGATTTCAAAGGCGAAATACGCCCAGTTGGTTGGCAACGCTCGGCAACTAACCCTGCCCAGCGCCTGTAACCAGAATCGAATGAAATACTCGGCAGTCTCTTCTGGAATCCTGCGTGGCTTCTCCTGTAGGTACTGCTCAGCTTCTGATAGGGTAGCGTTGTCGCGCATGTGGCCCTGGGCCTTGTCGTACGATTCTTGATTCGTTTCCGCCATCTGCGTCTTCCGCACCTGAATCCTTTTCAGGACATCAGCATGATTATCTTCAAGCAGGTATCCCAATAGGCCCTGCGCTCCAAACTGAGGGAAAAAACATTCATGCTCCTCAAGGGCGCGGCCGTACGCCACCTCTTGCGCCATCCTCAGGTCGTATGGCGTAATAGCGTTATTCCCCACGCACTCGCATATGAACCGGGCATCTCTCTCGAATCTATCTCTATCATGCTCCCATTCAGGCAGGAACTCTTCAAGTGTTTCCACTGAAACATATACGCTAATTGAGTTACCTCGAACTGCTGCTGTAAGTGCAGAACGGTCATCGTCTGTGGCTTTCCGTCTGAGCATATCTAACCAAGCACAGCAGTCGAGATACACACGCATGTATTTTTCTCCCGACGGTCAGAGACCGCCACTAGTTTTTTCTCTCGCGGCGGCGAATCTCCAGATTCGCCCCGATAATTGAGCAAACTGCCGTTTGCATCTACCGGACACGATGAATCGTGTCGCTACGGTCGCACGCAGCCCTTCACTTCGTTCGAGGGGCGGCGCTACGACGAGGACACAGCAAGCTGTGTCACTACGAACGGGCGATGCAATCAGCCCCTACGATAATTCATGTCATTCTGGACACCGCGCGATCCCACACGACGGAGCATGTGGGCTAGTGGCCTCGCGGGCGCGGGCGTCCAGAATCTCGAACACTCGGCTGTGTGAAACTACGGCGGGTGGATTGTGGA
>JAQTRJ010000176.1 GCA_028711875.1 bacterium
AGCGCGGCGGTCAGCCGACTCTATGAAGTCTGGTCGAACTACCGGCATCTTCCCGATGCCGAGTGGAAGCGGGTGGTCAGTGCGATCCTTCGCAACGCGATGCTTGGCGCGCTGAAGAAAGAGTATCGGCAGAGTAGTCGGTTCTTCATGCCGGCAACGGAACCCGATACGGTTAATTGCCGGCCCAAGCGGCAGGTCTCGGTGGAAGCAGATGAAGTGGAAGACCATTCGGGCGAGGGAGGTATCCGGGAGGTCGAGTACCGGTTGGATCTGGAAATCCTTCAGCGGATGGCGGAGCGTATCCTCACTCCGGCACAGAAGCGAGTCATGGAAGAAATCTTTCGCGATCCGTCGGCATCCAGTGAGCAAATCGCGAGGACTCTGGGTGATGTGAGTCCCGAAGCGGTCCGCATCCACAAGTACCATGCAAGGCGGTCTCTTAAGCTGTGCAATAACAAGCACATTAACAAAACCCCTGCCGGTGTGACTTTGTACCTATAGAAGGGGTCTGTAACCGCCCCTGAGTAAGCGGCAGACATCACTAACAAACCATCGAAGTCGACGATGAGGAACCTAACCGGGTGGTACCGGGGAAAGGAAGTAAGCACAATGAATCTGATACTGTTCAATCAGGCAGTCGAGATGCTGGGCGTTACCAACGTCGAAGCCTTCAAGCGCGATGCGAAGCGATTCGGGTGTCTCTTCGAGAAATCGGGCATCGTCAAGATTGACGTGGAGAAATTCCAGTTAGCATTGGATGCCGAGTTTGCGAAGGCGGCCGAAGCCGCTTCAAGACCCGTGGAAAGAAAACGCGGACCCAGCTCGGACCTTGGGCTCGTTAACGCGCGATTGGCGCAACACGACACGCGACGCCACGCCAAACTCGAGAAGATCACTGCGATCAAGGCAGCGATCACTTCGGCGACGACGGTGTATGAGCGCGGCAAGCTCCAGCGCGACCTGACCAAGGCAGAAGCCGAACTTCAGCGGCTCGATGACGGCCACCAGCGCGACCTCAAGCGTCGCGACGAAATCCTGAACGGCGACTCGAGCGTTCGGGAAGCCGCCTAAAGGGCGACGAACACGCAGCGCAATCCGGGCGCCGCCGAAATGACACAAATCACAGTGCGGCGCCTGGATGCTGCGGTTCGCAAGACTATGGTGTAAGTCAGTCCGTGGATCCGCTTCAAGGATGGAGCACGACCCGCGAATAATCTGGAATAAGAAGTTGTAGGTGACCTGCTCGCGATTAAGTATCACAACAACCACGTTTCCAAGGGAGGGAAGTACAACGATGAAAACACTTCTCAATGCTCACCAGACCGCCGAATATCTCGGTGTGTCGCTGGCTACTATCCGAAAATGGACGCACTTGGGATTTATTCCGCGAATCAAGCTTGGCGGCACAGTTCGCTACGATCGCGATGTGATTGATGCATGGACCACCCAGCGTTCAACGCAAGGTCGCACGCGGCAACGGATGTTGGAACAGACGTCGAATTGAGCAAGAGGCCCCGCAATCGCAGGGCCTCTTGTCGTGCATGGGTAACGAACCCAGAGTTCAATCACTATCGTTGTTGCCAATTCGGATGGTGAGTTTGTGGATCTGCTCTTGCTTGTGCGACGGGAGGAGATTGGTGTACCTTTGGGTTTGTACGATTGATGAGTGGCCCAACCACTCCTGGACCGTTCGGATGTCGATGCCGCTTGCAAGCGCATTGGTCGCGAACGTGTGCCTGAAGAGGTGGAGTCCTGTCAAGTGGTTGCCCTTGTCTATGACAATGCCCTCCTTCTTGCGTATGCGCTCCAACAAGTCGAGCCACACGTTTCTCATGTGTGTCTTGACTTCGCCTTTGCGACTTGCGAAGACATACGGCGTCTTCAGTTGCTGTGAAGCGCGGATATCTCGCAAGACTTCAATCGTCTCGCTACTAAGTGGCACGATACGGTCGCGTCGGTTTTTAGTCCGATGGGTCGGCGTACTTCGTACGCGGATGTGTTCCTGGCCCGGAGTAAGGTCTATGTCCTGCCATTGAAGGTGTCGTGCTTCTCCGTCACGCAGGCCTGTGAACAGGAGAATCCGTATGAAACGTGCTAAGTTCACCGGTGCATGTTTGAAGATCAGCGCCAGTTCCTGCGGCGTCAGTATCTCTACAGGCGGCCTCTCAGCATGACGGCGCTCTACTGAACTGGCCGGATTCCTGACCAGATAGTCGCGGTCGTGGGCGAACTTGAAGAACTGTCGGATAACACGAAGCTCTTCATTACGGGTCTTGGCCCCGACATGTAGAGACCTTGCCTTCAAATGCTCATCAATGTCGTTCGTAGTGATCTTGGTCAGATTGTACAGTTTACGTTCTTCGACGAAGCGGGCGAAGGGACGGAAGAGCTGCAGAAGGCGCTTTCGCCATGATGGAGACTTGTTATCAATCACATTCGCCTCATACTCCTGCAGTATAGCCATGCTGTCGATGTGTTGGTGGGGTAGTCCTGCCAGTCCGCGTTCGATATTCTTCTCGATTTCGGCTTTCTTGATCTCAGCCAAGACCTTCTGGGATACGCCTAACGATCTGCGAACCTGACGGCCACCGTCCATGAAACTGATCCACCAGTTTCGACTTTCCATTTTCTCGCCAGTCTGGCGATTAGTCTCGATGCGTTTGTAAATCGTTGCCATAGGTGTTCCCGAGTTTGACGAACTCTCAGCACGTTTTCAGCACAGAGGCGTCGGACACCAATATACGACGAAGAAAAATCCCTGTCAAGCATGAACTTAACAGGGATGAATTGGCGGGGCCGACGGGACTCGAACCCGCGACCTCCAACGTGACAGGCTGGCGTTCTAACCAACTGAACTACGACCCCGCGAGAAGAAAATCAGAAATCAGAAACTTGAAATTAGAAAGAGAATTCTCGCGAGGCGATTTCTCATTTCTAATTTCTCATTTCAAGTTTTTGGGTTAGTGGGCGATGACGGATTCGAACCGCCGACTTCCTGCGTGTAAGGCAGGCGCTCTGAACCAGCTGAGCTAATCGCCCGCAAATGACACGATGGAAGCGCCCGGAAAAGCGCCTATCCATGCGGCGCAACCCGACCCAGCATCCCCCCTTGATTCCCCCATAGAATGAGGGGCGAGAAAAACTACGCCTTCGGCGCGCTGCCGGTTTTGGAGCGCTCGCGCGCCATGATCGCGTAGGGGAACGCGACGCACAAACTGAGGACGAGCAGAATCGGCGCGAGCGTCATGCTCAGGAATCCATCCACCGGCGGTTGGGCCAAACAGATGTAGCCTACGATCAGCAATCCCAGAGCCACCGCAAACGCGATATAGTTCTTGCGGGTGAAGGGAACCTGAAAACGCGGAGCCTTCGGGGTCGCATCCCGTTGAACCTGAGCCTTGGGGGCCAGCCGGATTTTAGCTTTGGGAGGAATAGTCGTTCTCCTTGGAACGAATCACCAATCAGACTTCTAAGTTACTAATATCTCACACATGAGTCAAGCCGGGAGCAAGACTGCAGCACTCGTGTTGGTCGTGGTCCGCGTTCCGTAAGAAATTATATTTTATTACATTGAACGAAACGACTCGCAGTGCTGATGGCGCCAAGCGGATGACTATTCCTCCGCCGGGAGATCGGCCGGGTGGACCATGAACAGCGGTTCGCCGGGATTCTGGCTGATCCGGCGGTAGTAGCGAAGCTCATAATCATCGGCAATCTTCATGTCGGGTTCGGCGCGCAGCCCCAGCCACGCCGCCGCCAGTCCGAGCGCTCCCCCGGACTGGCCAAAATCTTCGGGATTGACCCAACTGCGGGGTGGGAATTCGATCACCTCAACCCTCCGCCCGTGAGCCGGAAGCCCCGACGCTGTGCGCGCGTGAACGATGGCGTTGTCCAATCCGCCGATTTCGTCCACCAGCCCAAGCTCGAGCGCGCGCGGGCCCGACCAGATCCGCCCCTGTCCGATGGAATCCACATACGATTGGGTGAGGAGTCGGCCGTCGGCGACTTTGGCGGTAAAATCATCGTACCAGCCGCGGATCAGCCGTTCCGCGCCGTGCCGTTCTTCGTCGGTGAAGGGGCGGTCGGGAATCGCGACGCCGATCAGCGGCAGCGTGACCCCCTCCCCGAGATCGGCATGGCGGCCGATCTGCACGCGGTCGTAGGTGAAGCCGGTTTTTTCCGAGAAGTTTTCATTCCACACGAAACCGCCGATGACGCCGATCGAGCCGGTCAGAGTCAGCGGCGAGGTGAAGATGCGCGAGCCGTACATGCTGATCCAATAGCCGCCCGACGCCGCCACGCTGCCCTGCGAGACGATCATTGGTTTTTTCTCAGCCAGCGCTTTCATTTCGCGCGCGACGAGATCGGACGGGAGCGCGTCGCCGCCGGGGGAATCGGCGCGCAGGATGACCGCCCTGACATCCTTGCGCTTGGCGAGCTTGTTCAGGGTGCGCGACGTATAGCGGCCGCGAATCCCCGTGTCCAGATCGCAGTCGCCGATGGCATAGACGACGGCGACCTTCGGCGGTTCGCCCCACGCGGGATCGGCAAAGGAGTACGCCGCCACGTCGCGGCGGGAGCGCAGCTCGGGTTTCGTGCCGTTCCACGCCTCGACCAGCTCGCGCACGTCCGACCAGCTGGCGACGGTGTCCACCAATCCGGCGGCGAGCGCGTCGTCGGCGTTCAGCGCGATCACGCTGTCCACGATGGCGTCGAGCGTATCGGCGGAAATCCCGCGCGCTTCGACGATTCCGCCGCGCCATTCATCGTAGAGATCGGCAATCATCGCCAGCCGCTGCTCGCGATCCGGCTCGGACATGTCGCGCCGGGAGAGCATTTCGAAGGCGGATTTGTAGGTGAAATAGCGGAATTCCTCCGATCCCAGGCCGATCTTTTCGAGAAATCCCTTCCAGAACGTGCGTCCCGCCACCATGCCGGGCAGGACCAGAGTTCCGGCCGGATCTATCCAGACCTTGTCGGCCACGCTGGCAAAATAGTAGGTGAACATGCCGGCGCGATCCACGTACATATACACCTGCTTGCCGGACGCTTTGAACTCCTTCAGTTTCTCGCGCACTTCCCAGAGCAGCTCGCGCGAGGACTCGAGGCCCGAGAGATTGAAGGCGATGCCGTCCACTTCGGGATCGTGCTTCGCGTTTTCGATCAGCTCGATCATGTCGAGCAGCGCCATGCGGTCGCGGTCGAACCAGCGCGCCTTGCGATAGCTGAGGCGGCCTTTCATCGGCACGGACACGACCTGCGGTTTATCCTCGATGTAGCGGTCGGGATCGAATGAGGGAAACTGTTCGCCGACGCGGATCAGATAGCTGGTGGAGATTCGCTCGGAGTCTTTATCGTAGTGGGGAATGATCTGGAAGCCGGTGCCGTCGAGGGCGAGGCCGAGACTGACCGAAACGACTTTGTCCTGCACGTCG
>JAQTRJ010000177.1 GCA_028711875.1 bacterium
TAATCCTTCCTGTCATTCTGGATACCGCGCATCTTTCAGCTTTCTGCTTGTTCTTCGCGCGGGCGTCCAGAACCTCCTCGTTCGCGGCGGCAGGTATCTTCAATCTTCACCTGCCCCGCTCACCAGCCTTATTCTTCAGTTCACTAGCCCATACGCTCCGGCGTGTGGGAATGCGCGGCGTCCAGAATCTCCTCGTTCGCGGCGGCAGGTGTCTTCAATCTTCACCTGCCCCGCTCACCAGCCTTATTCTTCAGTTCACTAGCCCATACGCTCCGGCGTGTGGGAATGCGCGGGCGTCCAGAATCTCCTCGTTCGCGGCGGCAGGTGTCTTCAATCTTCACCTGCCCCGCTCACCAGCCTTCTCAGCCTTGCCGGGCGTGCGCATGCGGCCGCCGCGGCACGGTATTTCAGCGTTTCAGATTTTCAGTCTTTTCCTCACGGGCTTCCCGCGAACGTCAGCGGCCCGATCAGGTGCATCCACAGCGTCACCAGCACCACGCCGATCCAATTGAGCAAAAATCCCGTCTTCGCCATCTGCATCACCCGCACTTTTCCGGTTCCGAAAATGATCGCGTTGGGCGGCGTGGCCACCGGCAGCATGAACGCGCACGACGCGGAAATCGTGGCCGGCACCATCAGATAGAGCGGATTGCTTCCGATCGCGATCGCGGTCGCGCCGAGAATCGGCAGCGCCATCTGCGTGGTCGCCGTGTTCGAAGTCAGCTCGGTCAGGAACGTCATCACCGTGCAGATCGAAGCCGTCATCCCCATCGGCGGAAGGGCGGCCAGTTCCTGCATCCGAAGTCCGATCCAGTCCGCCAGTCCGCTCTGACTGATCGCTCCCGCCAGCGCGAATCCCCCGCCGAACAACAGCACGATTCCCCACGGCAGTTTTTTCGCCGTTTCCCAATCCAGAATCTTGGCGGCTTTTTCTTTGGCGGGCAGCAGAAACAGAACCGCTGCCAGCGCAATCGCCACCGTTCCGTCGCCGACGAACGACGGCTCGGGCAACAGATTCGACCAGCCCGGAATCGTCACCGCTCCGAATTCCAGCGGCTGCCGCGTGATCCAGAGAATCGCCATCACCGCGAACACGATCAGCACCAGCCGCTCTTCGCGTTTCATCGGCCCCAGCGCGGATAGCTCCTCGCGGAACAATTGCCGCGGACTGGAAATGCTCGCGCGCGGTATCCACATCCAGCACAGCATTCCCCACGCGGCGAAGAGAAACGCCACGCTGAACGGCAGCGCGAAGAACATCCACTGCGCGAACGTCACCGGCGGCGCTTGCGGAAACTGCATGTGATAGATCTGCGCGAACGCGAGATTCGGCGGCGTTCCGACCAGCGTGGCGATCCCGCCGATTGAAGCGCCATACGCCACTCCGATCAGCAGCCCCACCGCCGTTCGGCGAAAATCCTCCGCCTTCAGCGTTCGCTCATACTGCGAGAGCACGGCCGCCGCAATCGGCACCATCATCATGGCGGTCGCCGTGTTGGAAATCCACATCGAGAGCAGCGCGGTTGCCGCCATGAATCCCAAGAGTGTCCTTCGCGGCCCGCCGCCGATCAGCAGCACCACGCGTAGCGCGACGCGCCGGTGCAGTTCCCATTTTTCCATGGCCAGCGCCACGCAGAATCCGCCCACGAACAGGAACACGATGTCGTTCATGTAGAGCGCGGCCGCGCTGTTCGCCTTCATCACTCCCATGAGCGGGAAAAATGCCAGCGGCAGAAGCGAAGTCACGGCCAGCGGCACGGCTTCGGTCAGCCACCACACGGCCATCCACACTCCGGCCGCGGCGGTGCGCGCCGCCAGCGGCCGCTCGGGATCGTCGGGGAAAATCAGCAACGTGATAATCGCCAGAAACGGCCCCATGGCGAGCGCGAGATTCGGGCCGAAACGCGGGGAGACGAGCTTGTTCATAATGGTCTCGAATTGAAACCGAAAATTAAAAATTTGAAACGGGAAATGCAAATAGTCACTTACCAGTAGGGGCTGATGGCATCGCCCGTTCGTAGTTTCACACGGCAGTGTGTTGCGACCGTCCGCCGAGCAGGGACTGTGTCCCTGCCGGAATCTTGGACGCGGCATGCCGTGCCCGTTTGCTTGTCGGAGGGAACACGTGCGGGGCGAGAGGTTGGGGCGAATCAGGAGATTCGCCGCCGCGGGAAGAGCGCACGGCATGCCGTGCCCTACCCTGACAGGGGGAAGGAAGAGGAGACCCCCCCTTTTATTCCCCCCAAATCGAAGATTTGGGGGGAAAATGCTCTTCTCCCAAAACTTGTTTTTGGAGGAAAACTCTCTCCCCCCCAAAACTGGTTTTGGGGGGGGTAGGGGGGGTACACTCTTTCAATCGGTGCGTAGCGAGAGGAGCGGGGCGGGGCCGCGTCGGCAGCCTGAAGAATCTCAGCCCCCTTACTCCGACCGGACAATCTAAGCCAAGCACGCGCGCTGATATCCTTCACTGCGTTCAGGATGACAACCATGAAAGTCTTCGCCGCACAGGGACTGTGTCCCTGCCGGAATCAAGCGTATTTGTCCCGCCCATTCGTCGCGCACATCCGTGCGGCGCTACGCTTCCCCGCATTCCTCTCCTTTTTCCTAACTCCAGTATTCCCGTTCCCCCGCTTTCTCGTTTCTCATTTCTAATTTCTCATTTCAAAACAATCTGTTAGAATCAGTTGCCACCTATCCATTGTCAATGCGTTCAATGCGTTGCACGTTTTATTGAACATATTCTTGATTCTGCCGAGAAAATGTTGTATATTTATTTCGTCTATTTTCTCATTTCTGGTTTCAAATTTCTAACTTTCCCCCCATGCCCAACACTCCCCACGGCAAGGCCCGCTCCCGCATGAATGCGTTCAAGCACGGCCTGTCTGCCACCGATGATCTCTTCGTCGCCCATCTTCGCCATCGCGAGCGCGCCGTCTTCGAAGAGTTCCGTTCTTCCCTCCACCGCGAGTACAAACCCCAGACCGATCAGGAAAAACTTCTCGTGGATCGCATCGCCATTCAGTACTTCCGCCTGTTCCGTCTCTACCACCTCGAAGATACCGCCGTCCGCGAGACGATTTCTTCCGTATCTTCAAACGGCAGTCGAACCATAGGCTCCGTGGCATCCATCATCCCCCACCTTGACCGCTTCGCCCGCTATGACTGGCGGATCGGACGGCAAATCCGCAATCTCCACAATCACCTCGGAACGCTGTTCATCCAGCGCGGAGAGCGCTCATTCAAAATGTTCGTTATCAACGAATAACGCAGTTCGTTTTGTCAACTTTTTTCTCTCCCCCCAAATCTCCGATTTGGGGGGATCAAGGGGTTCATCCGAGCCGCGTTCAGCGCAGAATCCTCATGGCACGCGCTCTCGCATTTCGGCACAACCCGGCCGGAACCTTGCGATAAAAGGAGAGACACGATGAATCGTGTCGCAGCAGTCGCGCACAGCAGTGCGCGGTTACGGGAAGAGCGCACAGCAGTGCGGTGCGACGAGTGAAACGGGCGGGCGATGCCATCAGCCCCTATAGAGGATGTAAAGAATCGGCTGCGACCGGTGCATTCCCCAGCTTTTCGGGATGGCCGGCTGCTGTGGACAAGCGCACTTGAGATTTTTCCGATCATTATCGAGAGGTATGGCATTCTCTAAACACTCACTATGGCTTGCTTTACAGCGGGAACGAAAAACATGCATATCGAGCGCAAGGTCTGCAATATATGCATAAATATTCTTCAGAGTTCAGTATATATCTTGTTTATTGACATATAAATAACATGCTGGCACAAGCATTGCCCAAGTACTGAAGTGAGTCGGTAGTTTGTTCTCCTCCTCCCGGATTCTTCCGGGTCGCTCCCGGAGCGGTTCTGCGCGGCACACTGGACCGCAAAGCGGAGCATTCTATTGAAGAGGAAAGGCCTCCGGATTCGTCATCGCAGCTTTGAGCATTCCCCGGTGTTGTGGTTCACGTGATGACGGCACGGTCTCCTCAGAAACGCATCGCAGTTCGCGAGGCCTTTCCCTCTTCAATTTTCCGGAGCTTTCCGGCCGCCCGTCCGAGAGTTTTTGGCGGGGGACGGGACGTGGCGGAGATGGTCGGCTGCCACTCAAAATTGCCGCTATACTTGGCGCCTTTCTTCTTCTTGCTTGACATATAAAAGGAAACACCGACTCGGGTCGGTGTTTTCTTGTTCTGATGGAATGAGGTTGACTTTTGGAGGAAAGATAGCTATCTTTTCAAGACCTATTGCGGATTTATCGGCCAAGAAAGCGGTTGGACGCTCCCTGGCCGATGGAGCCGTATTCCTCCGTGATCGAGACGTGGCGGCGCCCCCCGTTTTCGCACCACGCTTCTTTCACGCCTGTCGGCCCTGGCCGGTTCCCGGCCGCGTGGGGCTATCAATCACATCCATTTCTAACCAACCGAACGATCCACCATGTCATCATACCAGAAACTGACTCCTCCCCGAGCTGGCCATTCGATTACCGTTCAGAATAATCGTCTTCAGGTTCCCGACGATCCGATCATTCCGTTTATCGAGGGCGACGGCACGGGCCGGGATATTTGGCGCGCGTCGCAGAAAGTGTTCGATGCGGCGGTCGAGAAAATGTACGGCGGCCGGCGGAAGATCGTGTGGTTTGAGGTCTACGCGGGCGAGAAGTCCACGGAGTTCTACGGCAAGGACGTCTGGCTGCCGGAGGACACGCTGACGGCGATCAGAAACTATATCGTGGCGATCAAGGGGCCGCTGACGACTCCGGTGGGCGGGGGGATTCGTTCGCTGAACGTGACGCTCCGGCAGGTGCTGGAGCTGTACGCGTGCGTCCGTCCGGTGCGCTGGTTTCCGGGCGTGCCGTCGCCGGTCAAGCATCCGGAGAAGCTGGACGTGATTATTTTCCGCGAGAACACGGAGGACGTGTACGCGGGGATCGAGTGGCGGGCCGGGTCTCCGGAAGCGACGAAACTGATCGAGGTCTTAAAAGGTTTCGGCAAGACCGTGCGGGCGGACAGCGGGATCGGGATCAAGCCGATTTCCAAGACCGGGACCTACCGGATCGTGCGCAAGGCGATCCACTGGGCGATCGCGCGCAAGCTGGAATCGGTGACGCTGGTCCACAAGGGCAACATCATGAAGTATACCGAGGGCGCGTTCCGCGAGTGGGGCTACGAGTGCGCGGCCACGGAGTTTGCCGACCGGACGATCACGGAAGAAGACTTGTGGGCGAAGCACGACGGCAAGATTCCGGCGGGCAAGGTGCTGATCAAGGATCGGATCGCCGACTCGATATTCCAGCAGGTGCTGTTGCGTCCCGACGAATATCAGGTGTTGTGCACGCCGAATCTGAACGGGGATTTTCTGTCCGACGCGTGCGCGGCGCAGGTGGGCGGGCTGGGTCTCGCTCCGGGGGCGAACATGTCGGATTTCGTGGCGG
>JAQTRJ010000178.1 GCA_028711875.1 bacterium
CATAAAACGACTCCTTCCGACGACGGCACGTTAGACATCGTGGTGTGACTATGAATCCTCAACGAACCATTTCCATCCTCGCGATTTGCGCACTTGGCTGGCTCGCGTCCGCCGCAAGCGTCGCCGCGCCGCGCAACGAACTCATTGACCTGCGGGTTGGTCGCCACAAGAGCTTCGACCGTGTGGTCTTCGAGTTCCCCGCCGAAATGCCGCGGGAAATTTCCGTGCTGAGCGAGCACCGCGTTCAGGTGCGCTTCCCGCAGGGGACGCTGCGCGCCGACTTCGCGGTTCCCCGTCTGCCGGAGAATCTGGCGGTGATCTCGGGCCTTCAGGCCAGCCGCATGTCCGATCAGGCGTTGGTGGTGGATATTTTTCTGAAGCGGGCGGCGTCGCCGTCGGAACTTCCGCTGGCCGGAGAGACCTGGCGGCTCGCGATGGATTTGGCTCCGAGCATGTCCGAGAAACCGGCGGAAAAACCGGAATACATTCCCGGCGATCGGCCGATTCCGACGACGTTTGCCGCGAAGTCCGAGCCGCAAGCCGTTCCCGAATCGCCGCCGACTCCCGAGATCAGCAAACCGGCGGAAACTCCCCATCTGGCGCTGACGCCGCAGGCGGAGGATCCGCTCGCTGATGCGGCGCAGATTCATTCCGTGCTGGCCTACTTCTTCCTGTCGCGGGGCGACACCGAAGACGCGCTGGCGGAAGCCCGGAGCTACAGCGAGATCACCGGTTCACCCTTGGCGGCATTCGACGTTTCCGCGGAGACGATGTCCGGAATCCGCGAACACTCGTCTCAAGCCAAACTGCGTCTGCTGTTCCTGACGTGGCCGTGGGCGCTGGCCGTGATGTTCGGCGCGGGACTCTTGGCGGGACTCGTGCTGTGGCGCGTGCTGCCGAAGCGGCCGATTCGGCTGAAGCTGCCGCGTCTGCCGAAATTGAAGCTGGAAACGAGACGGAAGATTGTGGAATCCGATCCCACCGAGGAATTGGAAGCTGATCTTCACGCGTTGGATACCGCCATAGCCGAAGAGCCGCCGCGCCGCGCGAAAAGCAAGACCCCGGAAATCGAGCCGGAGGATGAGCCGGTGCCGCAGCAAGTGGTGGACGAAGAAAAAGAGGCGAAGGAAACGCTAATGGATCGCCGCGTTCGCCGTGTTTTGGAACTCAACAAGGAAGGCCGGACGGTGGCGGCGATTGCCGAAGAACTCGAAATGAATCAGGACGAAGTCAAGCTGATTCTTGATCTCAACCGATAGTCGGGAGCGTCCGTGAGTATTCTGCGAATGCCTCTCCGGGTTGGAGAGGTGGTGTGCGCCACGGTGCGGCGTAAGCTTGCTCCGCACCGGGTGCTGATCAGTCTGAAGGGTCATACGCTGGTGGCCGAACCGGAACGGGAGGTCAGTCCGGGCGATGAGATTCAGGTCAAGGTTCTGTCGGTCTTCCCGCGGATTCGGCTGCGTTTATTGACGTCTCCGCCACCCGCTCAGCTGCGCCCATCCGGCCCGCCTCTTGATCTTCGAACCTGACTTCCGGTAACCTCCCAAGCGGCAGAGTTTGCCCCTCGCGCCGCTTCGCCTGCCTGAAAACTTCAAGTTCCACTCGAACTTTCAATAATACATAGCAATAAGAAGTCATACGATTCGTGCGGGAGATGCCATAGATAGTGGCACCATCCTTGCACGGATTGTTCTTGTACAACAGGAAGTTTCGCATGATTAAGGGCATCTACACCTCGGCCACGGCCATGCGGCAAGGGATTCTCCGTCAGGAGCTGTCCGCCAGCAATCTGGCGAACGCGGGCACGGCCGGTTTCAAGCGCGATCAGCTGTTTACGCAGGAGATGCTGAACGCGGAGGCGGAGCACTCTGATCCACTGCAGCTTCGGCAGAACCAGTGGACGGATTTTTCACCGGGCGCCTTCGAACCGACCGGCAATGCGCTCGACTTCGCGTTGCAGAATCCCGGCTTCTTCGTGGTCTCCGATGGGACCAGCGAGCAGTATAGCCGCAGCGGCCGGTTCGAGCGCAGCGCCGAAGGCTTGCTGGTGGACGCGCTGGGTCGCAAGGTGCAGGGCGAGGGCGGCGAGATCGCGCTGCCCGCAGGTCAGGTGACCGTGTCGCGCAACGGCGACGTCAGCGTGAACGGCGCGATCGTGGACCGATTGCGGGTGGTGGATTTTGAAGACCCGCAGACGCTGCTTCGCACCGAAGGTTCGGCCTTCGTGGCGGGATCTGACACGTCCGCGCCGCAGCCGGTGGACGATCCGGCGATCCGGCAGGGATTTCTCGAGCTGTCCAACGTCAACACGGTGCGCGAGATGGTGGATATGATCGCCATCGCCCGCGCCTATGAAATCAACGCCCGCGTGCTGACCACTCAGGACAGCACGCTGAGCAAGACGGTCAACGATATCGGACGAGTGTAAGCAGGAACGGAACATGATCAAGTCGCTCTATTCCGCCGCGTCGGGCATGCAAGCCCAGCAAACGAATCTGGACAATATCGCGAACAACATCGCCAACGCGAACACCACGGCGTTCAAGCGCACGCGCGTCGAGTTTCAGGACCTCGTATACGAGACGCTGCGCGGCACGTCGCCCACCGCTCAGGGCACGGTGGTGCCGACGGAATTGCAGATCGGCGGTGGCGCGAAGGCGGTGGCGACGGTGAAGAACTTCGAGACGGGCGCGCCGCAGAACACCGGGAACGCGCTCGATCTGATGATCAGCGGCGACGGTCTCTTTCAAGTGCTCATGCCCGACGGGTCGCTTGCCTACACGCGCGACGGATCATGGAAGCTCTCCGCCGACGGCGAAATCGTAACCGCCGACGGACTGCCGATGGAGCCGCCGCTGACCGTGCCGCAGGATGCCACCGGGATTCTCGTCAACAGCGACGGCCGCGTTCTGGTGACGACGGTCACGGCTGACGAGCCGACGGAAATCGGGCGGATCGAACTGGCGCGCTTCGTCAATTCGGCGGGGCTGTCCAATCTCGGCGACAACTTGTACAAACAAACCATCGCGTCCGGCGATCCGCTGGTCGCGCAGCCCGGTCTCGACGGCACGGGCACGATCGAACAAGGTTATCTCGAAGCGTCAAACGTGCAAATCGTCAATGAAATGATTTCGCTCATCAGCGCCCAGCGCGCCTACGAACTCAATTCCAAGTCGGTGCGCACGGCGGACGAGATGATCGGAATCGCCGCCAATCTCAAGCGGTAAAATGCGGCTCTTTCTCGCACTCTTCGCACTGACGACGGTTTCCGTGTGCCGGGCGGCTGATCCCGAAGCGACCATCGCTTCGCTCATCGCCGAAGTCTGGCGACCGCGGGAGGTGCGCGTGGAGTGGCGGTTCGCGGGCAAGGTTCCGCCGGCGCTCGAAGCGGAAGGCAGATGGAAGATTGCCGAGCCGCGTCCGAGCCATCTCTCGGGAAGCGTGATTCTCGCGCTCAGCGGACTGGATTCGTCGCCGCGCGAGCAGACCGTGACGATCTCGGGAACGGCACGGATTTTCGGGCCGTCGCTGCTTCCGATCCGGACCATTCGCGCGGGAGAAGCCGTGGATTCGAGTCTGTTCGTTGCGGGCGAAGCGGAGTGGACGCGGCTGCGATCTGACGTTCTCGACGGGAGCGCGCTTCGCGCGAATAGGATCGCCGCGCGAACGCTGATTCCCGGCCGTCCGCTGACCGCGGCGGATCTGAAAGACGCGCCGGTGATCGAGCGGGATCAGGCGGTGCAGGTGGAATACGAGGACGGCGCCGTGAAGATCACGATTCGTGGGCGGGCGCTGCAGGCCGGAGCCGTGGGGGAGAAGATCGTCGTGGCCGTGGATCTCGAGAAAACGCGGCGCGTGGAAGGGATTGTGGCGGCGGACGGCGTCGTGCGCTGGACAAGATAAGGAGAGCAGTATGTGGCGAGTCATTTTCATCGTCGGCCTGCTGGCGACATCGGGATTCGCAAAATCGCCGGCGCCGTCTCTGTTCGCCGATCGCATCGCGCGCGACATTGGCGACGTGCTGACCGTACGCATTATTGAGAATACGACCGCGAGCGCCATTGCCGGAACGAATACGAAATCGGAATACAAAGCCGGATTGGAGGGGGGCGGCACCGGCGCGCTCGATTTTGTTCCGTTGTTCGGCGGCGACGCGAGTGCCAAGAGCGAACACAAAGGCGACGGACGGACTACGCGGCAGGGCCGACTCACGGGAACGGTGACGGCGGCCGTGGTCGAGGTGTTTCCCAACGGAAACCTGCGCATCGAAGGCCAGAAGAGTCTCGTCATCAACGGCGAGCGGCAATTGACCATTCTGAGCGGCGTGATCCGTCCCGAAGATATCGCGCCGGACAATTCCATTTTTTCGAACATGATCGCCAACGCGGAAATCACTTTCAAGGGCAAGGGCGTGTTGGGCAACACCGAACGCCCCGGTTTCTTCGCACGAATCTTCGATTGGTTGTTCTAACATGAAGCTGCGATACTTTTTCCCGATGTTGCTGCTCGCGAGCGGCGTGGTCACGGCTCAGGTGCGGATTCGCGATGTGACGACCTATCCCAACACGACCCCCGTCACCGCCACCGGCTACGGCCTGGTGATTGGTCTCGCGGGCACCGGCGACGGCAGCAAATCCACATTCACGCCCCAGGCGTTCGCCAGCATGCTTCGGCAATTCGGCTTGGAAGTGGACGCGGCCGGACTGAAGCTCAAGAACGTTGCCGCAGTTATGGTGACGTGCGAAGTGCAGGCGGGATCGCGGGTCGGCTCGCGCAGCGACGCATTAGTGTCGTCGCTCGGCGACGCGACCAGCCTGCAAGGCGGAACGCTGCTGCGAACGGTGCTGCTCGATCCGTGGGGACAAGCGATGGCCGAGGCTCAGGGACCGCTGTCCATCGGCGGATTCAATTTCGAGTCGCAGGGATCGCGCGTGTCGCGCAATCATGCGGTGGTCGGCCGCGTGCCGGACGGAGTCGTGCTGTTTGAAGATACGCCGCCGCTTCCCGCGCCGTCGGATACGTTCGTGCTGAATCTCGCGCGTCCCGATCTCGAACTCGCGGTCAGAATTTCGAAGGCGATCAACTATGAGTACACCGCGGCGGCCGAAGTGCGCGATCCGGCGATGGTGGTCGTGCGCGTTCCCCGCCAAGTCGTGGCCATGTCCGAGCGACTCGCATTTCAATCGCGCATCGGCGAACTCACGGTGACGCCCGTTCCGTCGGATCGGCTGGTAATCAACGAGCGGACGGGCACGATCGTGGTCGGAGGGGCGGTGGTGCTGCTGCCGGCGGCGGTGGCGCACGGCAATCTCACGGTGGAGATTTCCGAACAGCCGGTAATCAGTCAGCCGAGTCCGTTTTCGGAGGGAACGACGATCGCCGAGCGGATCAGCAGAATTTCCGTGGAGAACGCAGGGACG
>JAQTRJ010000179.1 GCA_028711875.1 bacterium
CTTATCGCCGAGCCGATGGCGGCGGCGCTGGGCGTGGGGCTGCCGGTCAGCGATCCGATCGGCAGCATGGTGATTGACATCGGCGGCGGTACGACGGAGATCGCCGTCATTTCGCTGTCGGGCATCATCACCGACACCTCGATTCGCATCGCCGGCGATGAACTCGACGAATGCATCGTACAGTTCATGCGGCGCAATTATAATCTGCTGATCGGCGAGCGCACGGCTGAAGAGATTAAAGTGCGGATCGCGTCGGCGGTCAAGCTCGAGCAGGAACTCTCGATTGTGGCCAAGGGGCGCGATCTGGTGGAAGGCGTGCCCAAGGCCATCGAGATCAATTCCATCGAAATCCGTGACGCGCTGAGCGAACCGATTTCGCAGATCGTGGACGCCGTGCGCACGGCGCTGGAGAAAACTCCGCCCGAACTCGCGGCGGACATCCGCGACCGCGGCATCGTCATGACCGGCGGCGGCGCCATGATCAAGGGACTCGACGTGCGGCTGCGCGAGGAGACGTCGCTGCCGGTGGTGCTGGCCGAAGACCCGCTGACCTGCGTCGTGCGCGGGACGGGCAAGATTCTCGACGATTTCGAGACCTACCAAAAGATTCTCATCAGCTCGTAGCGGCGCGATGAGATCATCGTCTCCGAACTACTTTTCCCGGCTCGAGTGGCTGATCTTTTTTCTTGCGGTCGGCTTGTCGCTGACCCTTCTCTTTCTCGGACATCAGCCGTCGGCGGTGGGATTCAAACACGACACCAACGCGGCGGCCGCCTGGGCGGCGCGGCCGGTGATGATCGCGCTGCGCACGTTCGATCTGTGGCGCGAGAACACCGCGCTGCGGAAGATCGCGCTGCGCCTGAACGAGGAGAACGCGCGGCTGCGCGACGCCACGCTGGAAAACGCGCGGCTGCGGGCTTTGCTGAGACTGCGCGACGCCGAGCCGTGGCCGCTGATCGCCGCCGAAGTGATCGGCTATCCCGGACCGACCGTAGGCGGACTCGTGTTGATTGACGCGGGGGACGCGCAGGGCGTTCGCGTGAATTCGGCGGTGCTCACGGCGGAAGGTTTGGTCGGCAAGGTGGTCGAAACCGGCCGCAACTCGTCGCTGGTGCAGACGCTGGTGGGCAACGCCTACGGCGTCTCTGTGATGATCGAACGCTCGCGCGTGGTCGGCATTCTGCGCTGGGCCGGGCCGGGGGACTGGACGATTCACGGGCTGTCCACAGGCGACGATGTGCGGGTGGGAGACCTGGTGCTGACCACCGGTGAGGGCGCGGTGTTTCCCAAGAATATCCGCGTTGGAGTGGTCAATAAGGTGGAGCCGCCGTCCGATCCGCGAGTCGGTTGGTGTCATACTCAACCCTTCGTGCGCTTCCGTGCGCTCGAAGAAATCTTTGTCATTGCCGCGACGGACACGACGGCGCATTCGGAGAATCAGCCATGAGCCGCTGGGCGCTCTCGGGGATTGCTTTCGCGCTGGTTGTCCTCGATGTCTCACTGGGCGGCCTGCTCACGATGGGAACGGCGCGTCCCTCGCTTACGTTGCCGTTCGTGGTTTACATCGGCCTGTCGCGTTCTCCCATCGAAGCGGTGGTGTTCGGATTTGCCGTCGGACTGTGTCAGGACCTGTTCGGATCGCTGACGCTGGGCGCCACGGCACTGGCCTATTCGGTGATTGGTTTCGCGTGTGCCAAACTCTGGAGCGAGTCGTGGATTCGGCTGTGGTGGCCGTGGGGGGTGTCCCTGATCGTAGCCGGGCTCGCCGATCAGGCGTTTGCCCATTATCTGCTGGCGCGCGGCTCCGGCTATTCCTTCTTTCCGGTATTTCTGACGGCGGGGCTGCCCTCGGCGGCATACACGGCGCTGCTCGGATTGATGTGGTACCTGTCTCCGCTGCATAGGGTGCGCGCTTCGTGAGTCCGCGTCTCGGATCCAGTCTCGTCCGGCTCTGGGCGTTCCGACTGATCGGGATGATCCTGTTCGGCCTGCTCGGCTTCCGTCTGTTTCAACTTCAGGTGCTGCATTCGGCGGAATTTCGCGAGAAATCGGATAACAATCGCTTCCGCGTGCTCGAGATTGCCGCGCCGCGCGGAGTCATGCGCGACCGCGCGGGACGTCTGCTCGTCACCAACCGTTCGGCGTATTCCTGCTATGGAGTGCCGCGTGAGTTGTGGAAGGATCCGCAGAGTCTGCGGCTGCTCGAGCAGGCGCTTGGATATGAAGAGGGATTTCTCGCGCAGGAAGTGATTCAGCCGAACCGGCGTTCGTTCGTTCCGCTGCGTTTGAAGCGCGACTTGTCCTTTCACGAACTGTCCTGTTTCGAGGAGTTGCGTAATGTCATTCCGGGAGCGTTTCTCGAAATGGAGCAGAAGCGGGCCTATCCCGATCTGCTGGCCGCGCATGCCATCGGCTACGTGAGTGAAGTCTCGAAGGACGAGCTCGCGAACTGGCCGGGTCTGCGCATGGGCGACCTCGTCGGCAAGCGCGGGCTGGAGCGGCTCTACGATCAGGACTTGAGGGGCAAGCCCGGCGCGCGCGTTACCGTGGTCAATGCCCTCGGTCAAGAGGTGGCTCCGGCCGAAGATTTGGGACGCGTGGAACCCACGGCCGGGAAAGAGTTGTGGCTGACACTCGATCGGGACCTGCAAATGCTGGCCGAGTCCCTGCTGGTGGGGGCGATCGGCGCCGCTGTGGCCATGGACGTGCGCACGGGCGGGGTTTTGGCAATGGCCAGTACGCCCACTTACGATCCGCGCATCTTCGCCGGGCGCGTCAACACCGTGGATTGGAACGCGCTGCTCGAGGATCCGCTGAAACCGATGCTCAACCGGGCCGTGCAGACGACGTACCCGCCCGGTTCCACGATTAAAATGGCCATGCTGCTCGAAGGGCTTGAGAGCGGAGCGATTCCCAGCGATTGGACGGTGTCGTGCAGCGGTTCCTATACCTACGGCGACCGTCCGTTCAAATGCTGGAAGAAAGGGGGACACGGCCGCATCGTTCCCCTCACGGCGCTCGAGCAGAGTTGCGACGTTTTTTTCTACCGGCTGGGCTTGCAGATCGGAGCGGACGGCGTGCATAACGCGATGCACCGTCTTCATCTCGGCGAAACGACAGGCGTGGATCAGACCTCGGAAGCGCAGGGGCTGGCTCCCTCCGAAAACTATTATAACCGCCGCTATGGGCCGCGCGGCTGGACGAAGGGCTTTGTTCTGTCGCTGGCGATCGGACAAGGGGAAGTTCTGGTCACGCCGGTGCAGATGTGCGCTTACGCTGCGGCTCTGGCCAATGGAGCGATCTGGCGGCAGCCGCATCTGGTGCGGGCGATCTTTGATCCGGTGACCGGCGAGGTCACGCAGCGGCCCGCTCCAAGCGATACCCGCATCGAAGCGTCGCCGGAGAATATTGCGCTGGTGCGCGAGGGCATGCGACGAGTAGTGTGGGGCGACGCAGGAACGGCGCGCGCGCAGCGCGATCCGCAAGTCGCCATTTGCGGTAAAACCGGCACGGCGCAGAATCCGCACGGCGACGATCATGCATGGTTCGTGGGTTTCGCGCCGGCGGAGGATCCGATCATCGCCACCTGCGTGCTGATCGAGTTCGGCGAACACGGCTCGTCCGTTGCGGCGCCGATATCCAAGGAAATCATGAAGCGCTACGTGCTCACGGAGCAGCCGGAACGCGCCGAGCTTGCGCTGCAGGAGCGCGCGCGCTGATGCAGCGGATGCTGTGGGGAATCGAGCTGCGTTTGCTGGCGGCACTTCTGGCGTTGGTTTTTATTGGTCTCGTGGCCAATTATTCGACCAGTTATGTTGAAGGTGATCTTGAGCACTGGCACATCTATCGGCAACTGATCTGGGCCGCCGCCGGCGTGGTGTTGATGGCCATCGTTGCGGCCACGCAACCCCGGTACTTCCAGTTTTTCGCCTATGTCTTCTACGGTTTGGGAGTACTCGCGCTGCTCGCCGTGCTCGTGATCGGACAGACGCAGATGGGAGCCAAACGCTGGCTCAGTCTGGGCGCGTTTCAGTTGCAGCCGTCGGAATTCGCGAAGATCAGCACGCTGCTCGGACTCGCGCGCTGGATCGGCGACTATCCGCGCGATGCCAATCCCACCGGACTGACGCTGGGGGCGCTGGTCATGGCGCTGATTCCCACCGCGTTGATTCTGATTGAGCCGGATTTGGGAACGGCGCTGGTCTATCCGATTCTATTGTTCTGCATGCTCGCTTGGGGCGGCGCGCCGTTCTGGCATCTGCTGATTTTGGCGGCTCCGGTGATCGCCGTGGTGACCTCGTGGCATCTGATCGTCTACGCGACGGCGTTCGTTGTTCTGGTGGCGGCCGTGTTCCTGTCATCGCGGCGCTGGCTGCCGATGGCGCTGGCGGCGGGAATCTTTCTCTCGATCGGAACCGCGAGGCCGGTGCTGTGGAACAAGCTCCATCCCTATCAACAGAAGCGCCTGCTCACGTTTCTCGATCCCGAAGCCGATCCACTGGGTTCCGCCTATCAGATCATCCAATCGAAGATCGCCGTCGGCTCGGGCGGACTGACGGGCAAGGGATTTCTGGGCGGCACGCAAACCCAGCTCAAGTTTCTGCCCGAGGGGCACACGGATTTTATTTTTTCGGCATGGGGCGAGCAGTTCGGTTTCGCCGGCACGATTATCGTCGTCGGATTATTCTTCATCGTGTTCTATCGCGGAATCCGGCTCGCGGCGCGCAGCCATAATCCGTTTCATTCGCTGGTGGCGGCGGGAATCGTCAGTCTGCTGACGGTGCAGGTTCTGCTCAATTTGTTTATGACGGTCGGACTGCTGCCGGTGACGGGAGTCCCGCTGCCGTTTATCAGCTATGGGGGGAGTTCGCTGATCTGCTGGCTGGTGATGAGCGGACTGCTGCTCGGAGTGAGTATGCGATGGCGCGACTACTGATTCTGCTCTGCGCGATGTGCCTCGCGGCGATTCCGGGAGACGGACGTCTGGCCGCGGAGCCGCTCTGGCCGCTGCCCGATTCGCGCACACTGACCGGTGGATTCGCCGATTCGCGGCCCGATCATTTTCACGGCGGCGTGGATCTGCGGACGTTTGGCAAGGCGCTCCCGGTGATCGCTCCGACGGACGGCTGGATCGAGCGTTTCGCCGTGTCGCCGTCGGGCTACGGACGGTCGCTCTACTTGCGTCTCGCGGACGGAAAAACGGCGGTGTTTGGTCATCTGAGCCGCTTCCAGCCGCGATTGGAGAGTATGCTGCGCGACTCGCAGCTCGCCGTGGGCACTTATCGGGTGGATTGTCTGTTCGAGGATTCCGCGGAATCGTGCGGATTTCGCGCGGGCGATACACTGGCCTTGACCGGTCGCAGCGGGATTGGCCCGCCGCATTT
>JAQTRJ010000180.1 GCA_028711875.1 bacterium
GATTATTACGTGTCGCTGATTGACGCCGACGAAACCCGCTACACGTGGGAAAACGCGGTGGCGATGATTTCCGACGCGCTGAAGCCGCTGGGCGATGAGTATATCCGCGACATCACCCACGGACTCGCTCCCGAAAGCGGCTGGGTGGACGCCTTCGCCAGCGACGGCAAGCGCGGCGGAGCGTACTCGAGTTCGTGCTACGGCGTGCATCCCTACATGCTGTTTAATTTCGACTGGGACAAGGGTCTGACGATGGACGACGCGAGCACCATCGCGCATGAAGTCGGCCACTCGATGCACACCTATTACTCGGAAAAGAACCAGCCGTTCGCGAACAAGGACTACGCGATGTTCAACGCGGAAGTCGCTTCGACCACCAACGAGACGCTGTTCGCGATGAAAATGCTCGACGAAGCGCGCGCCGCGTATAAAAACGCGAAGGGCGCGGACAAGGAAGCGGCCAAGAAGCATCTCATCTATCTGCTCGATCAAAACATCTCTTCGGCGCGCGGCACGTTCTTCCGGCAGACGAAATTCGCGGCCTGGGAACTCGAAGCGCATAAGCTGGCCGAAGAGGGCAAGCCGCTGACCAAGGACAGCTTCAACCAGCTCTACGGTGAACTCCTGCGCGATTACTATGGCCCGGCCGCCGAATACGACGAGTTGTCGGACGTGGAGTGGTCGCGGATTCCGCATTTCTATCGCGGCTATTACGTGTACACCTATGCCACCAGCTACGCGGCGGCGGTGGCGCTGGCCGCCGACATTCGCGCCGAGCAGCAGGGCGACGCGAAGAAGCAGGGCGCGACGGAGCGCTATCTGAACTATCTGAAGTCGGGCAGCTCCAGGCATCCGGTGGAACTCTTGAAAGACGCGGGCGTGGACATGACGACTCCCGCGCCCGTGCAGTCGTTCATCAAGTATTTCACCAGTCTGGTGGACGAACTCGACAAGCTGACATTATAACAAGCTGATCAGAGAATATCGAGGGCGGACACAATGTCCGCCCTCGTTCCGTTTTCGCCCGCCTCTGCGAAAAGATCTCGATCAGGCAAGGTTGCTTTATCAATGATTAGGCAACGGGCTCCGTCCCGCTGCGAGCATGTCCGTCAGGGCCGAGCCTGACGGCTAATCAGAAACGATCAGGCAAGGTTGTTTTCTCAATGATTAGGCAACGGGCTCCGTCCCGCTGCAAGTTGGACATGATTAGGCAACGGGCTCCGTCCCGCTGCGAGCATGTCCGTCAGGGCCGAGCCTGACGGCTAATCAGAAACGATCAGGCAAGGTTGTTTTCTCAATGATTAGGCAACGGGCTCCGTCCCGCTGCGAGCATGTCCGTCAGGGCCGAGCCTGACGGCTAATCAGAAACAATTCGGTTGCGGCGGCAGGTCCTGAACGAAGTGAAAGATTGCGCCCGCCCCTGATCGCGGTGTCGGTCGTTTGCAACCGACCCGCAACCTCGTGCATTCTGTTTGTGGTTTTGGGTGGAAAACTTCACGAAGGGAGAACTCACATGGCACAGTTTTTACGAATTTCTCTGGTGCTGCTCGCGGCGGGAATCGCGAGTCAAGCCGCGTGGGCGTGGCCGGACGATCCGCTCGTGAATCTGGCCATCTGCACTCACGCGGGCGAACAGACGGTTCCGAAAATCGCCGCCACGTCCGACGGCGGCTGCTACATCGGCTGGCAGGACAACATGTCCGGCAACTACGATATCTATCTCCAGCGGCTGAACGGCGACGGTGTGCCGCAGTGGGCGGAAAACGGACTGCTGATTTCCGATCATCCGCAGGAGTCGTGGATCACCGATTGGGATTTAACGGTGGACGGCGAAGATCACTGCCTGATCGCCATCAACGACATCCGCAGGGGCGGCGACTGGGACATCTACGGCTATCGTATCAGTCCCGCGGGCGAGTTCGTGTGGGGCGCGGACGGGATCGTGATTTCCGACAACGCGAATTTCGAGGCCGAGCCGCGCGTCGTCGCGGCCTCCGGCGGCAGCGTCGTGTTCGCTTGGTCGGAGGAAAGCGGCACGGGCAACGTCGCGAACCTGCGCAAGGTCACGGCGGCGGGCGCGGACGCCTGGACACCCGCCACAATCACACTCACCGGCACCTACGGCATCACCATCCCGCGCATCGCGCCCTGCGCGAGCGACGGGGTGATCCTGCAATATCTCGTGCCGCAGGGTTCGGGCATGTACGCGCAGCGCTACATCTACGCGCAGAAATACGATTCGCTGGGACAGCCGCAGTGGACGGCGGGCGGTGTGCTGATCTCGAATGCGGGCGGGATCAGCGCGTGGATGAAGCCGGACCTGATCGCCGACGGCGCGGACGGCATGTTCTCGTTCTGGTATGACACCCACGATCAGCTTCGCCATCACGTCTATGTTCAGCACGTGGACGCCGCCGGAACTCCGCTGTGGACGCCGAACGGCGTGCAGACCTCGCTTTCGTCCGAGGAATTGCAAATGAGCCATGCGCTCGCGCCGCTCGCGGACGTGGGCGGTGTGATCGTGTTTTATCAGGTGACCAATCTCGGGCAGACCGAGAACGGACTCGGCGGGCAGAGGATCAGCGCGGCGGGCGAGCGGCTGTGGGGCGCGAACGGGATCAACTTCCGGCCGCTCGGCAGTCCGCAGACGGTGGGCGCGTCGGTGCTGCCGCAGGAGGACGGCGCGATTCTCGTTTTCAATGAATCCACTGAAGGTTCGAGCAATAAACTCATCCGCGCGCTCCGCGTGGACTTGACCGGCGATGCGATGTGGGAGGGAACATTCCGCGAGCTGTCCACCGTGCAGAGCGACAAGCTCGGTTTGGTAGCCGCCGTCAATTCTTCCGATCAGGTGCTGGCCGTGTGGCGGGACGATCGCAGTAACGCAGGCGACATCTATCTTCAGAACGTGAATCCCGACGGCACCCTCGGCGATCTCATTCCGTCCAATCCGCCTTCGATCATGATTACATCGCCGGAAGACAGTGTGACATGGTATTCGAATGATACGACTCGGATTATCTTACGATACGACATCGAAAACTTCGTTGTCATGTCGCAGGGAGGCGATGGACTGGTTCATGTGAACGTGAGGACTCAATTCGGAACGGAAGAGGATCACTATGTGGCGGAACCGGATTCAGTGGATATTTCCGATGGCTTCGGGTTGCTCTACGATTGGAATACCGTAACGGTTGAACTTGTGGACTATGATCATCTGCCTCTTGATCCACCGGTTCTCGATTCTGTTCATATCCAGCTCATCGAGGTTGCCGCAGACGACCTTCCCGACCTGCTCCCGAAAAGCGTCTCGCTGCTTCCCGCCTACCCGAATCCCTTCAATCCGACGACAACCGTTCGCTTTGCATTGCCTGCCGTGCAAACCGTACGATTGACGGTGTACAACGCGCTGGGACAGGAAGTTGCCTTGCTCGCCGAGGGAGTGTTTTCGACCGGAGTCCATGAAACTGTTTTCGACGCTTCAGGCTTCGCCAGCGGCATGTATGTCTGCCGCCTGTCCGCCGGAGAATTCTCTCAAGAAAGAACTCTTTTACTTACAAGATAACCTATCAAGAAGGGGCGCTATTGCCGGTTCTTGAACGGTCGTCTCGTAGTTGCGCGGCCGCCGCTTGCGTCGGCCCGGTGGTGGACCCGAATAGCTGTGTCACTACTCTCGCGCACTAGCCCACACGCTCCGGCGTGTGGGAATTGTTGCCACCGCCGCCGCATCCTTAGCGCGAAAACCTCTTCAGAAGCAGCACTATCGTCGGTCTCCGACCGTCGGACGCTTCCGGTCGCGCTTCTTTAAAACAGAGCGAACGTAAATGCCCGCCGAGCCGGGTTAAGCGCGGAAGGTGCTTTCGCAATCGCGAGATTTGCCGCGCGCAACCCGGCCCGAATCGTGGAGCCTGCTCGAAGATTCTCTGCAACAAAACGCTTCCTCTTTCACTCTAACAAAAAATGGCCGCAGTCCGCTGCGGCCGTTTTCTTTTTCCGTTTGCAACAAATCGAAAACGCGCGCGCTCGTGTAAATGGGAGGCGGGACATCTCGGAGCAATCAACACGCGGGCTGCGCAGGGCGGCTCGCGGGAAGGAGGAGAGGATATGGCAAGGTTTTCTGGTCACGCCGCGCTGCTGCTGGCTCTCGCGTGGCTCACGCCGCTGGCTCTCGCCAACTGGCCCAACGATCCAGCGCAGAATCTTCTGATCTGCGACGCCTTCGGTCAGCAGATCGCACCGAAAATCGCCGTGACGTCCTCCGGCGGCTGCTATGTCGGCTGGTACGACAACGACTCGGGAAACTTCGATCTCTATTTGCAGCGGCTGAACGAACGCGGCGAGTGCCAGTGGCAGGACAACGGCCTCTGCGTCAGCATCTATCCGCAAGGCGCCGCGGTCACCGACTGGAGCATGGTCGCCGACGCCACCAATTCCTGCGTGCTCGCGTTGAACGACATCCGCGCCGGCGGCGGCGATCTCGATATCTACGGCTATCGCATGAGCGAGAGTGGGAGCGAGCTGTGGGGCGGCGGCGGACGCGAGCTCTCCGACAACGCCAATCACGAGCCTGATCCCTGCGTCGTCGAGACCAGCGACGGCAACTTCCTGTTCGTCTGGGAAGAGCAAACCGCGAGCGGCCCGGTCGTCAATTTGCGCAAGCTCAATGCCTCCGGCCAGAACTGCTGGCTGCCGCACACCGTCACGCTGTCCTCCCCCTACGGCTATTCCGCGCCGCGCGTCGTCGCCTGCGAAAATGACGGCGCGATCGTGCAATATCTGAAGCACCAGAGCGCGGACGCCGAATGTGAAAAGCACATCTACGCGCAGAAATTTAACGCAAGTGGCACGGCGCAGTGGCCGAACGGCGGCGTGGAAATCTCCACCGCCGGAGCGCTCGATCCCGACAATCCGCCGCGGATCATCGGCGACGGCAACGGCGGGGCGTATTCCGTTTGGCACGACCGCCGCACCGGCGCGAATCACGTCTTCGCGCAGCAGATTTCCGCCGACGGAACCGTGCCGTGGACGGAAAACGGCGTGCGCCTGTCGCTCACCGAAACCGCTCTGCAATCGCATCCGTCGTTGATCGCGTTTCCCTCGGGCGACGTGATGGTTTTCTACGAGACCAGCGACGTGGACGACGTTTCGCACGGCGTGGGCGCGCAGCGGCTGAATTCCGGCGGCGAGCGCCAATGGACCTATCACGGCCGAAATTTCCTGCCCGTGGGCGGCATGGGATGCTCCTGTGTCTGCGCCTTTCCTTTGGAAGGCGGAGCGATGGTCGTGTTCAAGGAAGGCGCGCCCGGCAGCAGCGTCGGCTCGGTGATTAAAGCGTTCCGGATTGACGCGACGGG
>JAQTRJ010000181.1 GCA_028711875.1 bacterium
GAGCGGCGGGCTCCGCCCCGCTGGAGCTATTCGATTAGCGGCGGGCTCCGACCCGCCGGAGCAACGGGCCAGAGCCCGTTGCCTAATCCCGAAAGAACTGCGCCGTTGCCGGTCACCAGACCGGCAATGGCCTTCTTTTCTCCCCCCGTTTACGGGCGGAGAAAGGGGGATCGCGATACCGAGGCGAGCTATCCTGGAAGCGACTTCAACGCATCCGTCATTTTGCGGCGGTACGTCTCGAACGCGGCGCGTCCCTCGTACGTGAGGCGGATCACCGTGCGCGGCGTGCGATGCACGAACTTTTTGTCCACCGCAATATACTTCGCATCTTCGAGTTTCATCAGATGCGACGACAGATTGCCGCGCGTGAGGCCGGTTTGCTTCTGAAGAAAGACAAAATCCGCGCCTTCCACCACGTACAGTGCGGTGACGATCATCAGCCGCGCCGGAGCGTGAATCACCGGATCCACGTCGCCAAGCTGCGCGATGCCGCCCGATGAATCAGCGGATGTCATGGGCGGTGTCTCGCGGAAGGGGCGGATTGTCCCGCAGGAAACGAACGAGCTTGATAAGACCGTAAATCGCAAACGCTCCGCCGGAAATCAGCAGCCACGTGGCGGGCCTCATGATGTCAAGATACGTGAGCAGAACGAAAATGACGATGGCGGCGACGAACAGATAGAGAATCGGCGCTTGCCGCGCGCGAAACAGAGCCGCTCCCACGACGATGATCCCGATGACGCCCACAAAGAAGAAGCGCGCCACGCGATCCCATTTATCATCGGGCCCGGCCTGTTGATTGAGCAGCATCACAATCACGAACACGGCGGTCGCCGCGAGCATAGCGAAGAGAAAAATCTTGTGCCGCGTGCGGTGCTTCTGCCGGAACTGCGCGAGTTCCACGTACCCCAGCCGCGGGTAGGTAATCCTCTTCTTCCACGCCCTGCCCAGCAGAACAAGGAACACCGGCAAGATACAGACAACGATGGACTCGAAAACATGCGACAGGACCATGCCTCCAACGATCAGTCCGAGGCCGAGCAGGGTCTCGAATGCTCCATCGCTGTTATACTGTTGAAAAATCTTCTGTTCCGTCCGCTCAAGGTCTTGCATTCCAGCTTCCATATCCACCTCTTCAGACAGGTTTGTATTGCAAACATGTCTGAATATAATATATCAATAGCGAAAAGTCAAGTGCCGGAATAAAGGAAAAAAGTAGGGGCGGCCCTGTGTGGCCGCCCGTCTTCGTCATTCAGAATGCTTGAAGCGGCGGCGGACGGAGAAGATGAAGAGGGTGATAAGGGACGCCGTAAGAATGGTCTGCAGAACGGAAACGAGAGAGAGAATGAAACGAACATAGACATTGCCGATAACCGTCCAGTCCACCTCAGTCGAAAACCAGCCGCGGTCGAGACTGGCCACGCGCAAGGCAGCAATCAATCCCTTGAAGACAACATTTCCGATACCTTTTGCCGACCATGCCAGATCGCGACCATAGAGCAATACAGCATAGATTACTGCACACGTGAGCAGCACAAGAATCAGACGATAAGCGGGCTTCCAAATGCTCCCGCTGAAATCGGACGCCCACCGATAGAAGCGCAGCAGCCACGCGTTCTTCCAGTCACCTTTCTCTTTCGCTGCCATCAACCGTGCTTCAAAAATGCCGCGCTCGAAATCGTTGGCCAGAGGATGATTCAAGTCCTCGCGGTAGCGTTTTGCCAATTCCTGGTAAGTTATCTGAACATCATTCCATTTGAACGAGATACTCTCATCTTTCTCATCAAGGCGTTCAACAACATCTCGCATTGTCCTCCAAATGAACTCATCTCCGATGACTTTTCTTTTATTCAATTCCGGCCATTGCACGCTACGAAACTCAATTTTACTGCAGTCTGTTCGCACAAGCAGTATCCGGCTCATCTCGCAATCATGAATTTGCAGTGCACAATCGTCTTGTAGTGGGAGCTCTCGTAAGTCGAGTAGTGGTTCACATCCGCACCGCTTTCGAATAGGAATGACTCGCTCTGATGAGAGTTCTTCTGAGTCTCTATCCACTATGATCGCATCCTGATAGCCTCTCACTCCATGTACCATTACCACCTCGTCGGTTTCCGCGTTTTGAATTTCTCTGTCTTTCTCTGGTTCAGCATTCCCATTGGCAATCGCCTTCCCGTAATCTTCGGAACTCACCCATTGGACTTCCATATCTCGCACAAATTGTAGCCTTTTTAGTAGTAATCTTCCTCGTTCGACCTTTTCCTGTTTTCCTTCCGGCTTGTCCGGTTCCATCCTCTTGAAGCCTGGTCCAGGCCAATATAGTCGGACATTCCCAGAAATCGTAACACTGGAGAAATCTCCCAGAATCATGAATGAGCAGTCTTCCAGATTTAAAGTCCCTTTGAAAATCACATGATCAAAGACCGCGTTTTGGCGAAATGTCACACCCTTGAAATCTGCTTCGTCACAGAATGTCGCTTTCTGAAAGTCTGCATCTCCATTGAACCAAGCAGCCGCAATAAACCATGTGCACCCGAAGTTAGCTCCTCGTTCAAACTGCGTGCCTCTGAAGTTTGCAGTACCATTGAATGTCACTCCTCTGAAGCAGGCACAACCACCGAACTGTGCCAATTCAAAGTCAACTAGCTCAGGAAATGTTACCTTATCAAAATCCACTCCCTTTTTAAAATCTGTCTCTTCGAACACCACTGTGTCCTCGAATGTTGCTCCAATTTCATTTCCCCGCCTTGCCGTGAAACTTACATGTCCATCGAATAATGCACAATTGAAAAATGCACTTTTACGAAAAAGCGCTTTACCAAAGGTTGCACCTCCTAATTTGGCAAGCGCAAATGTGACAATCCCTTTAAACTCTGTGCCCCAGAATTGCACTCCGCTAAGTACTGCTGACATGAAGGATACATTGCCTTCAAACACTGCATCCCGGAAGCTGGCTTCACCTTTCCACCACATATTCCGGAAATCAACTCCGCTACAGAATTTTGTTCCACTGAAGTCGGCCTTCCCGCAAGACATACTCCCAAAGCCAGCACTCTTGGCGAACTTAGTGTTTCTGAACAACGCACTGCCACTAATCTTTGCGCCTGCAAAGTCAGCAACTTCTATGAAACTCGCACTCTTAAAATTTGCATTTCCACCAAATATCGCGTCCCTAAAGTGCACACTTCCATTGAAGGTTGCATCCATGAAGTTGGCGTTTCCACTGAATCTCGCGCACCAAAAGCGCACTGGACGCGGAAACCTCGCTGCCCGAAAGAGATTTCCCTTTTTAGCCCGATCCACAAACAAAAACTGTGAGAAGTCCCACACTTCGATCTCTGAAAGGCGCATACTCTTTATTAGGCTCGCCAGCGCGTCCCGGAACTCTTGCGGATCTTTTTTCCCACAATGGAAGATGCACTTGCTCGTCTGGGGATAGGCAGGATTTTGGTAGATGGGACGGCCGCAACTTTCATAAGAGCATTTCTTTTCCGACATGGATTACCTCGTCAATTGGATTCCGGTAGGGTCACGAACCAACACCCAGGAGGGTGTTGGCTAGTTGCCGGTGATTTGCTATAAGTGTCAGGGGCGGGTCTAAGACCCGCCCCTGCATTCGGACGCTAAATCTTCGGTCCTGCCGCGCAGACCTCGGGCGGGGTGCCCTCCTCGAACTTTTTGAAGTTCTCGATGAAGCGCGCCGCCAGATCGCGGTAAGCCTGCTTGTAGGCGGCCTTGTCCGACCACGACCGGTCAGGATACATGACGTCGGTCGGAACCTCGGGACAGGTCTTCGGCACGCTGAATCCGAACACCGGATCGGTGTAATACTCGACGTTCTTTAGCGCGCCCGAGAGCGCCGCGTTGAGCAAATTGCGCGTGTGCTTGATCGAGATGCGCTTGCCCACGCCGTACTTTCCGCCGACCCAGCCGGTGTTCACCAGCCAGCAGTCCACGCCGTGGCGATTGATCTTGTCGCGCAAGAGTCCCGCGTACTTGGCCGGATGATGGACCATGAACGGCGCGCCGAAGCACGTCGAGAAGGTGATCTCCGGCTCTTCGCTGAGTCCCACTTCCGTGCCCGCGATTTTGGCCGTGTAGCCGGACAAGAAGTGATACATCGCCTGCTCGACCGAGAGCTTGGCGATCGGCGGCATCACGCCCGACGCGTCGCAGGTCAGCATGATGATGTTCTTGGGATGCCCGGCCATTTTTTCGGGCACCGCGTTGTCAATATAGGTGAGCGGATAGGACGCGCGCGTGTTCTCGGTGAGGGTCTCGTCGTCGAGATCAATCTGCCGCGAGTTCACGTCGAACACCACGTTTTCCAAGAGCGATCCGAATTTGCGCGTGCAGGCGTAGATCTGCGGCTCGGCCGAGGGCGAAAGCCCGATCACCTTCGCGTAGCAGCCGTTTTCGATGTTGAAAACCCCGTCGTCCGTCCAGCCGTGTTCGTCGTCGCCAATTAGTCCGCGATTCGGATCGGCCGAGAGCGTGGTCTTGCCCGTGCCCGAGAGTCCGAAGAACAGCGCGCTGTCGCCGTCCTTGCCCACGTTGGCCGAGCAGTGCATCGTGAGCACGCCCTCCAGCGGCAACAGATAGTTCATGATCGTGAACACGCTCTTCTTGATCTCGCCCGCGTAAGCGGAATAGCCGATGATGCACAGCTTCTGCTCGAAATTGAGCGCAATGATCGTGTTGGACGGCGTGCCGTCCACCTGCGGAAACGAACGGAAGCCGGGCACCGCGATGATCGTAAAATCGGGCACGAACCGCTGATATTCCTCTTTCGTCGCGCACGGAATGAGCATCGTCCGCGCGAAGATCGAATGCCATGCGTACTCGCAAATCACCCGTACCGGCAGGCGGTAGTTGGGATCGGCGCCCGCATAGCAATCCTGCACGAACAGATCGCGTCCTTGCAGATAGCCGAGCACGCGGTCATAGACTTCGTTGAACTTGTCGGGATGGAACGGCCGATTGTATTCGCCCCACCACACGTTCCCTTTCGTCGTCTCTTCGCGCACGACGAATTTGTCGTTGGCCGAACGTGCCGTGTGCTTGCCGGTGTTGACCACAATCGGCCCCTGACATGTGATCCGGCCCTCGCCGCGAAACGCTATCTCCTCATAGAGAGCCTCGACCGGCAGATTCCAATAAACCTGATGCAGGTTATGGAGGCCGTGATGCTCAAGTCCCAGATCGCTCTTGTAGAAGGCGGCCTGCTTCTGGCAGGGAGACTTGATGTCAAGAATGTTGTTCATAGCCAGTCCCTCACGAGCTTGCGGTCGCCGATGAAAATTTCGTTGGGCGATTGCGGATCGAGCGCCCACTTGATTCTCTCCACG
>JAQTRJ010000182.1 GCA_028711875.1 bacterium
GGCGACGACGAAAATTCGTCCGTTCAACAACGAGAAGGACGTGGGCGTAGACGGGATCGTGCGGCTGTGGGGCGACTATTTGTGGAACGCGGGAAACCGGAATCGCATTTCATTTCCGCTCGACAACGGGCAGGTGGCGACGTGGACAGACTGGCGCGACGGACTGCGGCCGCGCAAGCACGGCGGTCGCTACATCTTCACGCAAATTACGACGCCGAGCGGCGGCTACGACGCCTATCAGCAGTTTCTGTCGTTTGTGGCCGAGGAGATGGGCGCCATCGCGCTGGCTCGCGAGAGCCGGATCGTGTTCGACGATTCCGCGTCGGTCGGAGATTTGATTGTGGCGCTGCGCGAGGACACGGAGAGCCGGGTGGGAATTATTCTCGACGCATGCAAAGGATCGCGCGGCGAGCGGCTGTTTCTGATCGGCACCTGCGGCACGCCGAGCACGACTCTGTACGTCATGCGGCCGTACTCTCCGGTGCAGGGGCTGAACGAGTGGTTTTCACTTGACGGCGCGCGGTGGGCAATCGGTCAGGGAGCACGCACGGATTTGCGGCGGGTGACCTTGAAGTAGCCATGAAACTCTGGCTCATTTTCGGACTCACCGCGTCGCTCCTTTACGGACTGACGGCGGTCATTTTCAAGCTGCTGGCCGGGCCGCGCTTTCTCGGCGGACAGCCGGGCTGGATTTTAACGGGATTGGGCCTGGGAATCGCGGCCTGTGGAGCACTGGGGGCGCTGTTCTGGCCGAACGCAGCGGTAAGCGGCGACACGACACGCGCGTTTTTGTATGCGATTCCGGTGGGGGTGATGAACGGTTTCGCGACGCTGTTGGTGCTGCGCGTGCTGAACTCCCCGACGGGAAACGTGAGCCAACTGGTTCCGATTTACAACACGAACACGCTGGTGGCGTTCGTCATTGCCGTGTTCATGTTCCGCGAGTTGCCTCAGGGGCCGGACTTGACCCGCAATCTCGTCGGCGCGCTGCTGATCGTGATCGGAGCGACGCTGATCGGGATGAGGTGAAGAAAAAGGCCGAAATACTGAAATAAGATTCTGGACGCCCGCGCGAGACCAGCACAGAGCGGAAATCAGAATTCTGAGGCGCGCGGTGTCCAGAATGACAATTTTGGGCAAGCGATTCTGGACGCCCCGCGACTCTATCGGGGCCTGATGATGCTATGCGACAGGCGCGGGTGTCCAGAATGACAATATGCTTTTGGGAAAAAAAGCGCGCGGTCGGAAGATCGCGCGCTTCGCTTGATTGATAACCACGGAAGAGATCAGCGTTGTCCGTAGCGAGTTTCTTCGTGGCGCAGGCGGACGACGGGATCGCGGTCGTCTTGCGCTTTCACTTCGAGCAGAAATCCCTTGCCGAGCGGACAGAGCGTGCTGGCGGTAAGCGGGCCGAAGCGGATGGGCGGATCGCTCCAACCACGGCCGGTCGCGAACGCCACGGCCACCGACGGCCCGACCTCCGTTCCCGGACAGCCCACGCGGGACGACGTCACACGAAACGAATCGGCTCCGGACTCCGCGCGCAGAATCGCCGACGTCTCCCACGGGAGCGGCAGCTCGCTTCCCTCCGTGATCGAACGCGACACGACGTCCACAACCACCGGCGCGAGATTGAATTGTCCCGCGGCCGCGGCGGCGACGAAGCCTTCGCGGAGCAGCGGATTTTGCAGATCAATCACGATCCGCTCGCCGGGCGTCGCAACGGCACTGTCCACCTTCTCCTGTCCGTGGTAGTGGTTCACCTGCACCAGATTAAAATTGATCGTGGACGGCGGCAACTGCGCCGCACAGACCGTCGCCGAGAGGATCGCCAGCAGGAAGACCATCCGTTTCATAGCCGCACCTCGGAGGTTCTTTCTGCATCACGCAGCAAGCCTCGTGCCCGTTCGCCCGGCATTATGGAATCGAAGGTTAGCCAGCCGGAGAAAGAGCACGGCGCTTTCGCTCTGCAATTCGTATGAAACGATTTGCGCATTCGCGAGCGACGGGTCACGTGGAGTTTCACGACGTGCTGCATCATGCGCTATCCGCGGCGATCCAGATTTGATCCCAGATTGTTCTCATCGTTCGGTTCAATCTCGGGATCGGATTCGCGTGGGACAGGCGGCGCGGCGGCCGATGTCTCCACTTCCTTCTGGAGAGTCTCTTCTCGGAAATCGGTAGTGCGTTCCGCTCCGAGAAACTCACGAAGACTGTCTCCTTCGAGCACTTCGATTTCGAGCAGCTTCTTCGACATGCCCTCGAGCAGCTCGAAATTATCGCGGAGGATGGTTTTCGCGCGGTCGTAACTTTGATCCACGATGCGGCGCACTTCCGCGTCAATCTCCTCGGCGGTGGCGTCGCTGTAGACGTCCTCCTGCACGGCGGGAAACGGATTTTCCCGAGTCGGCTGCGAGCGGCGGCGGTAGACGAGCAAGCCGAGCTTGTCGGACATCCCGTAGTCCATGACCATCGCCCGCGCCATGCCGGTGACCTGCATCAGATCGTTGTACGCGCCGGACGTGATTTCGCCGAACACGAGTTCCTCGGCCGCGCGGCCGCCGAGCGTGGCGGCGATGCGATCGAGGATTTCTTCTTTGCTGATAAGATATTGATCGTCGGTGGGCAGATAGAGCGTGTGTCCGAGCGTGGACATGCCGCGCGGAATAATCGAGACGCGATGGATGGGATCCATGCGCGTGAGCTTCGCGCCGACGATGGCGTGACCGCACTCGTGGTAGGCGATTTTTTCCTTGATCTTGGGTTTGAGGACGCGGCTGCGGCGCTCGATGCCGGTCATTTCGCGATCCACCGCTTCCTCCATTTCCTCCATCTCAATCGCCTTTTTTCCGCGCCGCGCCGCGAGCAGCGCCGCTTCGTTGATGGCGTTGGCGAGATCCGCGCCCACGAAACCGGGCGTGCGCGCGGCGATCACGCGCAGATTGACATCGGGAGACACTTTTTTGCCGCGGACGTGAACCTTGAGGATGGCTTCGCGTCCGGAAATGTCAGGCGGATCCACCACAACCTGCCGGTCGAAGCGTCCCGGACGGAGCAGCGCGATGTCAAGAATCTCGGGACGATTGGTGGCGGCCATGATGATGACGCCTTTACTGCTCTCGAAGCCGTCCATCTCCACGAGCAGCGCGTTCAGCGTTTGCTCGCGCTCGTCGTGTCCGCCCCACGGATTGGCGCCGCGCGCCTTGCCGAGCGCGTCGAGTTCGTCAATGAAGACAATGCACGGCGCTTTCTGCTGAGCTTGCTGGAACAAATCGCGGACGCGGGCCGCGCCGACGCCGACGAACATCTCCACGAAATCCGAACCGGAAATCGAGAAGAACGGAACCTGCGCTTCGCCGGCAACCGCGCGGGCCAGAAGCGTTTTGCCGGTACCGGGAGGGCCGACGAGCAACACTCCTTTGGGAATGTTGGCACCGAGCGCACGAAATTTCCCGGGCGTTTTCAGAAACTCGACGACCTCCCTAAGTTCCTCGCAAGCTTCGTCAATTCCGGCGACGTCCTTGAAGGAGACCTTGGTGGCGCTTTCCGCGTAGACTTTAGCGCGCGATTTTCCGAACGACATAACGCCGCCCGCTCCGCCGCCGCCCATCCGCCGCAGCAGAAAACTCCAAATCACGAAGATCAGCGCAAACGGGAGAATCCACGCAAAGAGAAAACTCTGCCACCAACTCGATTCGCGTTTTCCCTCGAAACGAATGCCACGCGCTTCGAGCTGCGACACGAGTTCGGGGTCTTCCACGCGAATGGTTTCAAACTTTCGCCACTGTACGGCTCCAGCGGAATCGGAGCGGATTTCGCCGGTGATTTTTTCCGGCGTGACCGCCACGTTGCGCAGCCGCGCCGTCAGCGAATCGGCGACGGATTGCTTGAAATCCGAGTAGGGCAGTTTGGTCGCGCGTTCCGTGCTGAAAAAGCTCTGCACGAGCACGAGCGCCATGACCACCGCCACCAGATACCAGATGGAGAACTGAAAACGTCGCGGCGGCGGTCCCGATGGTTTTCGGCCGGGAAGACGCGATTCGGGTTTATTGGCCACGGTTAGAAATCCACTCCTCTTTGAGCCAGAATACCTTGACGAAACGCGTGCTTGATCTCGCGCATTTCGGTGACCGTGTCGGCGCGTTCGATGACTTCGGGCGGCGCGCCGCGTCCGGTCAGGATCAGCGTCGTGGCGGCGGGACGCGCGTCAAGCAAATCCAGCACGTCGGACACCGCGAGAAGTCCCAGCGTCACGGCCACAAAAATTTCATCGAGCAACACCAGCCGGTACGCGCCTGACGCAAGTTTCTCTTTGGCAAAGGCGAGCGCTTCGCGGGCGGCCTTCTCATGTTCGACGCGCGGCAGATTGTCGTCCACGATGCCGACGAAGCCCTTGCCCATGCGATGAAATTCCACTTCGGGTTCCAAACGGCGGATGGATTTAAGTTCGCCGTACATCCAGCTGCCTTTGATGAATTGAACGATGAGACAGCGATGACCGTAGCCGACGGCGCGGAGCACGGTTCCGAGAGCGGCGGTGGTTTTGCCCTTGCCGTCGCCGGTATTGACCAGCACCAGTCCGCGCGGCTCAACGGACGTCACGTCTTCAGGCGTGGAATCTTCGATTGTCACCTCGGCGCGTTTCCGTATCGAAAACTCAGTAGGCTTTCGCGAACACGACGCGGCGCTTGGACGGACGACCCGTGAGCATGCACACGCCGTCTTCCGCGGGCGCATTCAACGGAATCACGCGCAGCGTCGCCTTAGTTTCTTCCTGAACACGCCGCTCATCCTCGGTGTTTCCCGCCCAGTGCACCAGCGCGAAGCCTTTGTCGGCGGCGATGTACTCTTTAAAGTCGTCGTAGGAGTTGACCGGCCGAGTGTTCTCGTCGAGCATTTGCTTGGCGCGGGCGAACAGGTCGCTCTGAATGCTCGCAAGAATTTCCGGGATGCGGGCGGCCGCTTCGGCGAGCGGCAGCGTCATTTTTTCGCGGTTGTGACGCTTGGTGGCGACGAGCTGCCCGGCTTCGACGTCGCGCGGGCCGATTTCGATGCGCAGCGGATAGCCCGCTAAATCTCCTTCGGCGAATTTGAAACCGGGCGTGACGTTGACTCGATCATCGAGCCGGACGCCGATGCCGCGATCCTTGAGTTCCTTGAGGACGGGATTAAGGGCGGCCATAACACGCGCGCGTTCGTCATCCTTGCGACCGATGGGAACGGCGAGAAGGGGCCACGTGGCGAGGCGCGGCGGCACGATCACGCCGTCGTCGTCGCCGTGCACCATGATGAGCGCGCCAATGAGCCGCGTGGACACGCCCCACGAGGTC
>JAQTRJ010000183.1 GCA_028711875.1 bacterium
CTCGCCTTCGCTCGCCACCTGCACCGGACCAATCGGACTGACCGCCGGACAATCCAGGCACGACGTGGTAAACTCGTAGCTGCCCACCGTCTCGCCGCCGGTGACTTCCGCGTAGTAGGTTCCGGGACGCAGGCAGGCCGTGATGATCTGGCTGTCATCCTCCCACGGCAAACCTTCCACCTGTCCGCCCACGTTGTCGTTCTCATAGAGCACGTGATCGCAGGCCGGGCCGCTGAACAGGCGCAGCACCGGGTCCAGTCCTTCGAAATACCCGTAATGACCATATGTGTCGTTGGCGAAGACCCGCAGCGTGACCACCTTGCACTCGTTCAGCGTGAACGAATACACGTCCACGTCTCCCATCGGCTCGATGATGCCGCAGTAGGTTGACGGACACGGATCGGGAATCGCGAAACTCTGACCGCACACCGATTCCACGCCTTCCACCGGCTCTTCGTGCTGAGTATAAAAATCGGGACAATCAAAGTGCGGCGTCGGTCCGCAATCCACGTTTCCGAGATTGATGATCGCCAGCCGGAAGTGGCCGTTGGCATCCAAGTCGTAGCCGTCCACCACGATGTAGTAGCGGCCGCTGTCCTCGAAACAGAAATTGATCGCGCTCTTGAACGAATTCTCGCCGCAGATCGGGGAGTCGTCATTGCGCGCCACTCGATAGTCCGGATGGCAGCAGACGTCGCGGAACACGCACAAATAGGTGTCGAATCCCGACGAGTAGCACAGCTTGATAAGCAGACGCGTCGGCGTCGGAATGTCCACGTTGTAGATTGCGTCCCGCGCGCCGTTGCCCCGGCAGGCCGTGCACATATCGTTGAGCAGGTAGGTCTCGCCGGCCACGATCACCGAATCGTTCACCGCCGGTAGATCGAGATGCACGCCCGGACAGGAGTCTTCTTCGCGCCGTTCCTCATCCGTCGCGCTTGGCTCCGGCCGTTCCTCGCTGACCGGATACAGCTGTGCTTCGATCTCGAAGTAGCGCTGGTATAGGTCGGCCGGTATCTCCTGCTCGGCTGCCTTCAAAGATGCGATTTGCTCATACAGGCTCTGCAGCTGCGCTTCCAGGCTCGCCGTCTGGGCCGCGACCGGAGGCGCCGAAGCGATCAGCAGCGCAGCCGCGAAAAAAAGCGCCGCCACACAAAATCTTCCCATGTTGACTCGCATGGCTCGTTCCTTCACAGGTTTATTGGTCAGTATCATGGTCGTGTTTGAATTCGATCCCGTTCGCGCTCGTAGTGCGTCACTTATCCTATCGGCAAATTCTGCTCCAACATCAATTGGTCGCAATAAACGGGTCATGTCTGTTGAACTTCCTTCATTAAGATAACGTAATATATTATATAATTACATATTAGAGCTACGACAAGGAAGCCCGAACCGAAATCCCCAAGACACCAACTGCTCGGCCCGATCATCTCGTTTCCGCCATCGGAAAGCTTTTCCGTCTTCAGATCGGCTGATTCAGCGGCGAACACGTATCAATTCTTGATTTGCCCGCAGAAAAGCTCTATATTCGTGCAAGACACGGCCAGATGCAGGCCGTTTCTCTATCCTCAGCGGGTCCGGACCTCAGAATTCCCTTCTGAGACACGATGGGAAGATACAAACCATCCCCGCAAATGTCAACACTGACTACTGTAATTTATGGGGATGAAACATACGGGACTACACTAACTATACCCCGCCAGCCCGTGCGGGATCAAACGATATCTCCACGCCTGTTCGGGAACGAGTTAGGCTTGCCGTTCGTTTTTGAAGCATAGACCCGCCAATCGGAGTATCGGAGACTCATCTTGCGACGCATCTACAGCCTATTCACAGCTTTGGCTCTGCTTACATGGGCGTATGGCTGGCCGTCCGCATCCGCAGTTCCTCTGGCCCCGCCCTTTGGCACCTACAGCGGAGCCTTGTTTTCTCCGACCGTGACGGTGCTCGAATCATCGCCCACCCAGATTCGGCTGAGTCTGGTCATGGAAAACGTGACCGGTTCGGAGACCGTTGACCTGTTTGATCAATTGCCCGGTCTATGGGGGGAAATGAATCCCACCGGCGCGCTCATGCCCCGCTTCACGGTGTTTCTGGCCTTGCCCCCCGAGGGCAATCCGTCCGTCACGGTGGAGGAGTGGAACACGACCCCGCTCGTTGCGGTCGTGCGCTATCTATCCGACAATCCCCCGTCCGCCGATGTAATCGTCGGCGACGTGGGAATTCTCGGCGGCGTGCGGGTTGTCCCCGTCACGTTTCATCCGATCGCCTACACCAACTATACCAATACGTGTTGGGTCGTGTCGCAGGCCGTCGTGCGGATTGATATTGACGAATCCACCGGGCAGAATCCCGTCACGAATCCGCCCACCGGATTCTCGCGCGCCTGGCAGCAGGTCTTTCGCGCTCTCGTCACCAACTGGCGCGATATTCCGAACTATTTCGTCACGACCCCATCGCATATCCTGATGATCGTTCCCGATCAGGGCAGTCAGAATTTTCTTCCCAACGTGCAGAATTTCGTGCGTTGGAAAGAGCAGCGCGGCGATCATGTCACCATCGTGCCCCGCAGTTCCATCGGGGCCGCACCCACCGCCACGGTGATCCGCGCGCGGATCATTCAGGAACAGGCGGCGGCTGATCCGCCGATTGACTTCGTGATTCTGGTCGGTGATGAAACGCTGCTGTCCGCCTGCTACCAACTCACCACCGATCCGCCGACCCGCTTCAGCGGAGAATCTCTCATCGGCTACTACACCAGCGAGGGGTACTTTGCGGCGCTCGATGGCACCGATCCGTTTCCCGATCTGTTCGTCGGACGCTGGGTCGTGAACACGGCTTCGGAAGTCCTGAATATCGTGAACCGAACGGTGTTTCACGAGAAGGATCCGTTCCGTTCCGATTCGGCCAGATTCACGCGCTCGGTCGTCGCCGCGGATTTCACCGAACCCTCCCAGAAGGAAACCAAACGGCACATTCGCCGCGAGCTCTTGAATCGCGGTTTCAGCACGGTGGATTCCGTGTTCGTCCAAAACGGCACGGAACGCATGCGAAGCCGGGTCGAACTCGGTCAGACGTTCGTCAACTATCGCGGCAGCGGCTGGGATTTCGGCTGGGCCGGCATCCATTTTTATCAGCCGGACATTCAATTCGTCAACGATACCTGGCGCTTTCCCATCGTCACCGGCATCGGCTGCGGCGTCGGCATTTTCGACGGGCAGGACAATCAGGGATTCGGCGAAGCATGGATGAACTCCGGCTCGCCCTCGCAGCCGATCGGCGCGGTGGGATTCATCGGCCCCTGTTGGAACACACACACGGTTTTCAACGACGGCCTCGATTCGCTGCTCTATCGCGCCTGGCTGACCTACGACGTGTCGCAGCTCGCGCCCGCACTCGCCGCCGGGAAAATGATGACGTGGGCGACGATGGCGAAATTCCTCGGCGAGTCCGCCATGCTCGAAGTGACCTCAACCATGTTTCGGCAATACATGGTTCAGGGCGATCCGTCGCTGCAGGTGTACACCGAAACGCCGGTCCGTCCGCTGGTCACGCTTCCCGAAGAGATCGCGGCGAATGCGACGGAGGTCGCGGTTTCCGTCGGCAATATGGCCGCGCTTCCGCCCGACAGCGTGAACGTGACCGTGTGGCTCGCAGACGGCAATTTCTCCACCCGCTGGATTCGTCGCGGGAGTTCCTCGGTGGCCGTTCCGATGATCGTCAGCGCCGACGACACGGCCGCGATCATTACCGTGACCGGCGATAACGTGGTCGCGTTTCAGGACACGGTTCCCATTCATCCGGTCAGCGCCGATCCGCTCCCGCAGGTGGAGATTCCCGAAGCGCTCGCGCTCGCGCAAAATTATCCCAATCCGTTCAATTCCGAAACGATCATCGAATTTGCTCTGCCCCGCAGTGGCGCGGCGCGGCTTGAGCTCTTCGACATTCTGGGCAAGCGCGTCGCGACGCTCCTCGACGATCAGGTCGCTCCCGGCCGCTATCGCGTGCGCTGGAACGGCAAGACGGAGTGGGGAACGTCGGCCGGCAGCGGCATCTATTTCTATCGGCTGTCGAGTGCGAGCGGCATGCTCGTCCGCAAACTGATCCTTGTCCGCTGACACCGCGACTTCCCGGACGAAATGCGCGTTGTAGCGGTTGTCATTCTGGACACCGCGCATTTCAGCCTTTCAGTGTTTCAGCGTTTCAGCTTTTTCATCAGCGGGCGTCCAGAATCTCACGACGAACCTGATCGCCGCGGCACCCGTCCTCGGGTGCCCGGAATCTTACGACTCACGATTTCACAAAATCACTTACAGGAGTATAAAATCCATGGCAAAAAAATGGACGGCGGCAGAAGAAAAATTCCTGCTGGAAAACTATGGCAAGGTTCCGATGGCGGAACTGGCCGACCGGTTCGGCGTGACGCGCAAGGCGATCAGCGCGAAAATGGACAAGCTTCGTTTGGCCCATGGCATTGATCCCGTGGGCGCGCGCGAACGGGCGGCGCACAAGGCGGGGCGGACCAGTTCGTCGGCGGGGATGCATCCGCCGCAGCCCGGTGGAGCGGTTCCGCGGCCCGTGCGTCTGATTGATGAAATCAAGCGTCCCGAAGCCCGCGAAGTGGAAGCGTCGGCTCCTTCGGGTAAAGTGCCGTCCGGCATGGTTGTGAAAACGGAAAAAGGCTGGCAGCCGCTCTTTATTGACAAGAAGCGCGTCGCCAGCTAAATCTTGTCCGGATTCTTGTCGGGGCGGCCCTGTGTGGCCGCCCACTGCACGTACAGTCATATGTGTTGTTGTCGGGGCGGCCCTATGTGGCCGCCCATTGTACGTGCAGTCAGATTTGTTGTTGGGGCTGCATGATGTGGCCGCCCGCTTCCATTCCAACGCGTATTCTCTTCGCCGAGCCGGGCGTCCCCGCCCGGCCGGAATCTTTCCCGGTGGTGACTCTCCAGAGTCACCCGTTGATAGCGGTGTCGGCTGTTTGCAGCCGACCCTTTTTCTCTTGCGAGCCTCGTCCACTTTTCGCCCGGTGGTGACTCTCCAGAGTCACCCCTTCACTCGCCGAGCCGGGTTAAGCGCTAGATCCTCTTTCCGCGACGAATCTTCTGCCGCACGCAACCCGGCCGGAATCTTTCCCGGTGGTGACTCTCCAGAGTCACCGCTCGCCCCCGCGTGTCACGGCCGGAATCCTCCTCATCAATAATGAACTGCCCATGCGGTGTCGGCTGCTTGCAGCCGACCCTTTTCTCTTGCGAGCCTCGTCCACTTTTCACCCGGTGGTGACTCTCCAGAGTCACCCCTCACCGCGCGCAATCCGGCTGGAACCG
>JAQTRJ010000184.1 GCA_028711875.1 bacterium
AGAACGATGAGCGATGAATGGGAATCGTAGGGGCGGGTTAAGCGTTAGCGCAACCCGCCCGCTTTCCGCATGTGCGGCGGCGGCCGCTTGCGCCTGCCCCGCGATGGAGACACTCGGGTGAATCTGGAGATTCGTCGCGGCGGACAGTCCCAGTGCTCAAGGATGGAGAACATTTTACCCCTGGGTCGGGCCTCCGGCCCGACAATCCCTCAGCAGTCGGGGCAGAGCCCCGACCCAGGGAAAGTTTCAGACACAGCAAGCTGTGTCACTACAAAAACCCCAAGCGCGGGCACGACGTGTCGTGCCCCTACAATTCCACTGCCGTGGTCACGTAGACTGCGCGCGGCGCGCCGACGAAGTAGAGCGGAGTCACGCCGTCGTCGTCGAGCGAGCCGAAGGTTTCGTATTCCGTGTCGAGCAGATTATTCACGCGCACGCGCAGTTCGACGGCGCGGAGTTGATCGGCGACCGGCGCGAACCGATACGAAAGATCGAGATGCCAGAGCGCATAGGCGGGAACGGCGGTATCGTCGTTTTCGGTGTTGTCCACGAACTGACTGCCGATGCCCTGCCAGATCAGCGCCGAGCGGAAACCGCGCCAGCGGAATTCGCCGCGCAGATTGGCCACGTAGGGCGGATCCCAGGCGATCCGTTTGCCGCCGAGATTCACTCCCCACGGCGAGTAGCTGACGAAGCGATGATCGGTCAGCGCGAGATTTCCGGACAGAGTCACGGGTGGCAGCGGCGTCAAGGCGGCGGTGATTTCGACGCCGCGGTGCCGCGTTTCCTCGGCGTTGTCGCTGACGTACTGCCCGAGATCGTTTTGCGTTCCCCACGGCACGATTTCGTCGCGGATCGTCATCCAGTAGCCGACGATTTGCGCGCGGGCGAATCGCCACTGCCAAGTCGTGCCGAGTTCGAGATTGACGGCGCGCTCCGGCTTCACCGACGGGCCGACGTATTCGAGACCTTCGGACACGGGGCGGAACAACTGCGATGGCCCGTCGTGCAGCGGCAGACCGTCGTAGTCCTGCGGATCGTACACGTCCTTGTACGTCGGTTCGCGCGCCGCCCACGACAGGTTCCAATAGAGCGACGCTTTCGGCCAGTCGTGCGCGCGCGGCTCGGGAATGAGCGCGTACCAGAGTCCGAAACGCGGATTGAAAAAGTCGTACTGCTTCTCCCACGTGACGCGGAAGAGCGCGTCGTCTTCCATCTGATAGCGCACGCGCTGGATCTGCACGTCGGCCATCGCGCGCACGTCGTCCGTGATCTGAAACAGATTGTGCACGTAGCCGGTATAGCTCTGCTTGGCGATGCGGTAGTCGTAGTAATGATAATCGGGTTCGCTGCCTTGCGGGAGCGGATTGCCGAACAGCAGAATGCCCTCGTGATGCGACTTGTGCAGACGAAGCTCGCCGCCGATGACGGTCTCGCCGAGGGGATGGGCGAGCGAAACGCGGGGAATCCAGCCGCCGTCATTGTCCTTGACGTTGCGGCGGCGCAGCGCGTCGAATTTGGTGACGCGATAGGCGACGTCTCCGCCGGGCAGCGTGTCGGTGATGAATCCCGTGTCGTCGGTGTCGTAGAAGCGGCGTTCGAACTGGAGCGTGTCGGAAACGTGAATCACGTTTTCATCGTAGAAATATTTCTTCAGCTTGGAATCGGGTTTCCACTGATCGTAGCAGCCGTCGCCGTGATAGACGTAGAAGGACTGATCGAGGCGGAGCTTGTCCGACAGCGTCCACTCGTCGTGGAGCTCGTAGTGCGGCTGAAAGAAGTTGTCAATTTCATTCGGATATTCGAGGCGGTTGAAGCGGCGGTCGAATTCTTTGTCGCCGGTGACGTTTCCGTCAAGATACTCTTTCGGCACGCCATAGTAGGAGAGATGGGTTTGTTCCGGTCCGCCGTAAAACACGGCGCGGGTCACGTGGGCGTCGGTGAAGCGGGCGGCGGCGAGATAGTAGCTCCACAGTTTCGTCCACGAACCGAAGCGATAGCCGTCGGATTCCATGCGCGTCAAACGAGCGGCGATTCCGTAGCGATCCTCGATCCGTCCCGATTCGAGGGAAATCATGGCGCGGCGCGTGTTCCAGCGCCCGTAGGTGGCCTCGGCGCGCAGCGACGGACGGTCGCTCTGGCCGGGAGTCTTGGTGACGAGATTGATCGTGCCGCCTAAAGCGGCCGCGCCGTAGAGCGACGAGCCGACGCCGCGCTGCACCTGAATATCCTCCACGTCTTCGGCGAAGTCGGGCAGATCAATCCAGAAGACTTCGCCGGTTCCGGCGTCGTTCAGCGGCGTGCCGTTGACCTGCACGGCTACGCGATGCTGGCCGAAGCCGCGCATGCGCAGATACGAGTAGCCGAAACCCTGGCCGCCGTCAGAGTAAGCGGTGACGTTGGGCAGTTCGGTCAGCAGCATCGGCAAGTCCTGCGCGTAGCTGCGTTCGTTGACGTCGTTCGCCGAGAGATTAGCCAAGGTGACCGGATCGCGCGAGCCGGCGCGGGTCGTGAGCACGGTCACTTCGGGCATTTCGTAGCGCGGCTGTTCGGCCTGATATTCGGCGGAGTGTTCGCGCGCGTCGGTGGGGGTGAGTTCGAGGGCCACGCGCTCGCCGCGGTCGTCGCTGGACACGTCGTGCTCGAAGGTTTGCTCGTGATAGCCGGATTTCGTGACGGTGACGACGTGGCGGCCGGGGGGGATGTTCTTGATCTCAAAACTGCCGCGCGCGTCGGTGAGTGCGGAGAGATCGAGCGCGGCGATGGCGACGCTCGCGTTTTCGATGGGCCGGCCGGTGGCGAAATCTTTCACCGTGCCGGACAACTCGGCGGCGGAAACGGAACTGGCGAGTAGGAAGAGAAGGATGAGGGAGAAACGAGAAATGAGAAATGAGAAATGAGAAACAAGAAACCTGAGGAAATCAGCGACCCCCCTTCGGCGGTGTCGGCTGCTGGCAGCCGACCCGTCAGATGCGACCCCACGTTGTCCCCCCGCGCGCAGAGGGAGAGAAGGGATGAAGGATGAAGGATGAAGGACGAAACGAGACGCAGACATGACAGACCTCCTTAATTCGAACACGAAAAACCGCAACCGGAACGATTGCGGTCATGCGAAGAAAGAAGGCCCGAGCCTGTTACGCGCGTGTCCGCTCCCGTTTCCTACGCCGGTATGATCCGGATCAGGTTCGAGGGTGTTATCTCAGGCCGCCTTGTCGGTTTCCCGTTGCGGCCACCCCTACGGTTGCACAGACAAGAAGATAGAGTCCCGCACGGAGAAAGTCAAGAGCGCCCGAGACACGACGCTCAAGAAACCATGAACGATGCGGCATGTCCGGAAAAAGCTGTGAATCCGAGTTTGACACGGACAGGTTGGTGCAAGGGCCGGTAATTCAACCGCCCCTGCCTCTTGCGGAACTCGAGAGGAAGGTTGGGAGTTATGACAAACAGCCCGGTTAAGTAGGTTTCAAATTCTGAAAAATCCTTGTGCTAAAAGGAACATTTGGCGAGCGAGGCAAACTTTAGCGTGGATTGGGATTATAAGCCTTGAATGGGAAAGAATTTGAGATCGTACTTGACTTACTTGGGCTAATTTCCTATATTAAGTTGACAATGTGAGTCTGATTTAAGGATTCCCAAAGATGCTGGTTTCGTTGCAAGCGGATTATGCGTTGCGCGTGCTGGTGGATGTGGCCAACCATCAGGGTCGCGGTCGCGCGGTGGTGACTCGCGAGATTGCCGAGAGACAACGGGTTCCGCGAGTGTTTCTGACGAAGATCGTGGCGCAGCTCGCGAGCCACGGGATGCTGCGCACGCAGCGCGGCAAAGGCGGCGGAGTGATGCTGGGCAAGAAGCCCGAAGACATTCACTTGCTCGACGTGATCGAGACGTTCGAGGGCAGCCTGCAGTTCAATCAGTGCGCGCACGACACGAACTGCTGCTCGCTGTCGCAGGGCTGTTCGATTCGCGCGTTCTGGCGCCATGCGGAAACGCATCTCAAGGATTTCTTCCGGGTGCGCACGCTGGCCGATTTACTGGCGTTGATGGCGCGCCCCGAAGCCTACGGCGAGACGCCCGGTTCGTTCGTGCCGACGAGCGAGATGCGCACGGTGGCGGCTTCGAGTGAACTGGGATAACGAGAACGGGAGGACGTTTGAACGCACTGGAGATCCGCGACCTCCGCGTGGCCGTGGAGGGCAAGGAAATTCTTAAGGGACTCTCGCTGACCGTTCCGGTCGGCGAGGTGCACGCGATCATGGGGCCGAACGGCAGCGGGAAATCCACGCTGGCGTCGGCGATCATGGGCCATCCGCGCTACTCCGTGACGGGCGGCGACGTGCTGTGGAAGGGCGCGAGCCTGCTCGCGATCGAGCCGGACGAGCGGGCCAAGCGCGGGCTGTTTCTGGCGTTTCAGTATCCGCAGGAAATTTACGGCGTGTCGGTGAACAATTTTTTGCGCATGGCGCTGACCGAGCGCTTTGGAAAAACGCCGAGCTTCGCCGAATTCAACGCCGAGCTGAACTCGTGGCTGGAGCTGCTCGACATCACGCCCGAGTTCACCAAGCGCTATCTGAACGAGGGCTTTTCGGGCGGCGAGAAGAAGCGGAACGAGATTCTGCAGATGGGCATGCTGCGGCCCGAGATGGCTATTCTCGACGAGACCGATTCGGGGCTCGATATTGACGCGCTGAAGATCGTGGGCCGCGGCTTCAACCGGCTGCGCGGCGCGAGTTTCGGCGCGCTGGTCATTACACACTATCAGCGGCTGCTCGATCACATCGTGCCCGACGTGGTGCACGTGCTGATGAACGGGCGGATCATCAAGAGCGGCGACAAGAGTCTCGCGCTCGATCTGGAGAATCAGGGTTACGATTGGGTGAAGGACGAAGCGGCGGCGTGAGGAAAAGCGGAAAGCGGAAAGCAGAAAGCTGAAAGACCGCGAGGACGCGTAACTGGCGGCTGTCATTTTAAACGAAGTAAAGAATCTCTCGGGAATTTCGTAGCGGAGAGATTCTTCAGGCCGCGCCGCAACTTCGGAATGTCTGTGCGATAAGGGGCGCGGCCTTCAGAATGACAGTACGGTGATCCACGCGACATTCCGGCGGGGACACAGTCCCCGCTCGGCGGAAATAGTGAGGAGAAAAGATGAAAGCGAATATCGGAACGGCCGATCAGATCATACGGATTATAATCGCCGTGGTGATTTTCGCGCTGGGCGCGGCGTTCAAATCGTGGTGGGGGCTGCTCGGATTCTTGCCGCTCTTCACGGCGCTTTTCAGCTTCTGCGGGCTGTATTCGATTCTCGGAATGTC
>JAQTRJ010000185.1 GCA_028711875.1 bacterium
TGATCGAAGCGCTGCGCACGGAACGCGGTCTCAAACCCGGCCAGGAAAACAATTTCGCCCTGTGGACGCCCGATATGTTGCAGGCCGAGTTCAGCAAAATGACGGGCTGGGTTGGCATCGCCGCGTTTGGCGTCACGGCCGTTTCGCTGCTTGTGGCCGGCATCGGCATCATGAATATTATGCTCGTCTCCGTCACCGAACGCACCCGCGAAATCGGCCTCAGAAAAGCATTGGGCGGCACGAAGAAATCCATTCTTCGGCAGTTCCTGATCGAGTCCGTGATGCTCTCGGAAGTGGGCGGCGCGATCGGCATCGTCATCGGCTATCTCGTGGCGATTATGGTCAATGCGCAGCTTCATTATCCCGCTCCCGTTCCCGTCGGCTCGGTCATTCTCGCGATTCTCTTCTGTTCGATGGTCGGCATCGGCTTCGGCATGTGGCCGGCGATCAAGGCCGCCCGCCTCGATCCCATCGAAGCTCTCCGCTACGAATAAGAGATCGCCGCGAAAAAACATCGCCGTTGTCGGCTTCCAAACCGGCCATGGCTTCCAGTTTCCCTCCGCTTGCGGGTGATCGGAAAGGGGGCTTCGATGATCGCCGAGTCGGGCGTCCCCGCCCGACCGGAATCCACCAACGACAAGAACGCACGGCGCTTCTCTGCACGCCGCGCGCGAAAAAATCCCCGACTCATCGAGTCGGGGATTCTTATTTCCAGTGATTTCAGAAAGCGATCACACCGCGATCTTCTTCCGCATGGCATTGAGTGCGCCGCCCGCCTTGAACCACTCGATCTGCTCGTGATTCAACGAATGATTGAGTGTGATCTCGTCGCTGGCTCCGCCGCCATGTTTGAGAATCATCTTCACCGGTTTACCCGGCGCGAGACTCGCGAGGTTCATCAGAGAAATCTTGTCGCCCTCGCGCACCTTGTCGTAATCGCTCGCATCGGCAAACGTCAGCGGCAGAATCCCTTGCTTCTTCAGATTCGATTCGTGAATCCGCGCAAAGCTTCGTGTAATCACCGCCGCCGCTCCGAGAAATCGCGGTGACATGGCGGCGTGTTCGCGCGACGAGCCTTCGCCGTAGTTCTCGTCTCCCACCACGACCCAGCGCTTGCCCTTCGCCTTCAGATCGCGTGCCGCTTTGGAAATCGTCACTCCGGCTTCATGGGTCTCCGGATGCGTTGTCTTGCCGGCCTCACCGGAAAACGCGTTCACCGCTCCGCTGAACATGTTGTCGGAAATGTTGTCGAGATGTCCGCGGAAGCGCAGCCACTTGCCCGCCGGAGAAATGTGATCCGTCGTGCATTTTCCCTTCGCTTTCAAGAGCAGCGGCAAGTCCAGATAGTCGCTTCCGTTCCACGGCTCGAACGCTTTGAGAATTTGCAGTCGGTTGGAGTCAGACTTCACCGTGACCTCGACCTTTGAGGAATCTTCCGGCGGAGCCAGATAGCCTTCTTCATCCTTCACGAATCCTTTGGCGGGAATGTCCGGCGCGGGCGGCGGCGGCGCGAGCTTCACGGTTGTGCCGGGGATCGTATCGGTCAGCGGATTGTAGTTCATCGTTCCCGCGATCGCGTACGCCACCGTGATTTCGGGACTCGTGATGAACGAGAGCGTCTGCGGATTCCCGTCGTTGCGCGCCGGGAAGTTGCGATTGTAGGAAGAGATGATCGAGTTCGATTCGCCTTCTTTGATGTCGCTCCGCTTCCATTGACCGATACACGGCCCGCACGCGTTGGCCAGCACCAGCGCGCCGATCTTCTCGAGTCTTTCCATTTGTCCGTCGCGCTGGATCGTCTGATAGATCTGTTCGCTCCCCGGTGTGACGTAAAGCGTGGTGCGCGCTTTCAATCCTTGCTTGAAGGCCTGCTCGGCCACGTTCGCGGAACGCTCGATGTCTTCATAGGAGGAATTCGTGCATGAACCGATCAGCGCGCTGGTGAAATTCAACGGCCACTTGTTTTCCTTGCCGGCCTTTCCCCATTCGGAGACCGGCCGCGCCGCATCGGGACTGTGCGGCCCCACCACGTGCGGTTCCAGCGTACTCAGATCAATCTCCACGACGCGGTCGAAGAATTTCGCAGGATCGCGCAGCACGTCTGCATCCGCCGCGAGCAGGTCGCGATGGCGGCCGGCAATTTCGGCGATCTTGGCGCGCTCGGTTCCCCGCAGATACGCTTCCATTCGCGCGTCATAGGGGAATACCGAGGTCGTCGCGCCGAGTTCCGCGCCCATATTCGTGATCGTCGCTTTGCCCGTGCACGAAATCGTCTCGGTTCCCGGCCCGAAATATTCGATCACGGCGTTGGTGCCGCCCTTCACCGTGAGAATCCCGAGCAGCTTGAGGATCACGTCCTTCGGCGCCGTCCAGCCGCTCATCTTGCCGGTCAGATGCACGCCGATCCGCTTCGGCATGAGCACTTCCCACGGCAATCCCGCCATCACGTCCACGGCGTCCGCGCCGCCCACGCCCGACGCGAACATCCCCAGTCCGCCCGCGTTGGGAGTGTGCGAATCCGTGCCGATCATCATCCCGCCGGGGAACGCGTAATGTTCGAGCACCACCTGATGAATGATGCCCGCGCCCGGTTTCCAGAATCCGATGCCGAATTTCGCGGACACCGAGCGCAGAAAATCGTAGACTTCGCGGTTCATGTTCTGCGCGCCGGCCAGATCGTCTTTGGCTCCGACTTGCGCCAGAATCAAATGATCGCAGTGCACGGATGTCGGCACGGCTGCTGACTTCAATCCCGCCGACATGAACTGCAAGAGCGCCATCTGCGCGGTCGCGTCCTGCATGGCTACGCGGTCGGGACGCAGCGCGATGTACGACTTGCCGGGCACGAGCTCGGCCGCGGCCGGATCGTCCAGATGTCCCAGCAGCAGCTTCTCCGCCAGCGACAGCGGCCGGTTCAGCTTTTTCTTCACGACCGCCATTCGCTCATTCATTTTGCGATACGCGGCCTCAACAAACTCGGGTGTGGATTCAACGCGAATCATAAAAACTCCAGTTTCGTATTTTGATCGTTCTTGATGTGTGGGCAATCCGTTTAACATTCAGCCAGCCAGTCGTTCGTGGAAATCACCCGGCTGAAGACGGATTGCTGCACGGCGAGAATCGTCTTGTGGATTTGCTCGGCGCTCACGGTTCCGGCGGAATTGGTCAGGTTCAGCGTCCCGGTCGCATCCGAGAGAAAATCCACTTTAAAGCCGCGATGGAACGCCTGCCGGGCGGTGGTGTCGCAGCACATGTGTGTCATGTAGCCGCAGAGAGCAACCTTCTCGATCCCGCGCGAACGCAGTTCATTCTCAAGCTCTGTGCCGGTGAAACTGCCCGGAAAATTCTTGTGGATGAGCGCATCGTGGGGCTGCGCGGCGACCTGTTCCATGAGCTCCCACCCGTGGCTGCCCTGGCGGAAAGCCGTCGCTTCGGGATCGCGAGCGGCATGCTGAATGAGCAGCACGGGCAGACCGTGTGTATGCGCCGCCGCCATCGTCTTCAGGATGTTATCGAGACTTTCCGGCGGATAGCTCACCGGCCGCGCACCGGTGAAGTACTCGTTCTGAACGTCAATGACCAGCAGTGCAGATTTCATTTCTTCCCCTGCGCCGCCACCGCTTCCGATTTTTTCTTCGCCGCTTCGGGATCGCCAAGATAATGATGTCTCAGCGGCTTCAGATTGTCATCGAGTTCATAGACCAACGGAGCCCCTGTGGGAATATTGAGAAGAGTGACTTCCTCGTCGGTCATTTGGTCGAGATGCTTGACCAGCGCGCGCAGACTGTTGCCGTGCGCGACGATGATCACGCGCTTGCCCGCGCGAACTTCGGGCGCAATTGCATCGTGCCAGTAGGGCAGAAACCGGTTCAGCGTGTCCTTGAGACCTTCCGACGCGGGCAGCTCATTTTGCGACAAACTCCGGTAGCGCGGATCGCGTCCCGGCCAGCGCTCGTCGTCTTCCGTGAGCGGCGGCGGCGGCGCGTCGTAGCTTCTCCGCCAAAGCATAAACTGCGCCTCGCCGAATTTCTTCATCGTCTCGGCCTTGTCCAGTCCCTGCAGTGCGCCGTAGTGCCGCTCGTTCAGCCGCCAGGAACGATGCACGGAAATCCACATCAAGTCCAAATCGTCGAGCGTGATCCACAGCGTCCTGATCGCGCGCTTCAATACCGATGTGAAAGCCGTGTCGAAAACATAGCCGCCCTCTTTCAGCAGTCGCGCCGCTTCGTGCGCCTCGCGGATTCCGTCCGCGCTGAGATCCACATCCGTCCATCCGGTAAAGAGATTTTTCTTGTTCCACAGGCTTTCCCCGTGGCGCAGTAAAACGAGTTGGTACATTCGGGCTCGCTAAGGGTTCGTGTGTAGGGGGCGCGCAGGATAATTATCCCCTAATATGTTCAAAATCCATGCCATTTTCAAGTCTGACGTGGCTGCTTCGAATTCACGCCGAGCCGGGTTCAGCGAGTCCGGGAATCCCGGGAGTGACTCTCCAGAGTCACCCCGTTACGCGAACCCCGGCCGGACCCCCCCCGAACAACTCTATTGCCGGAGAGCTTCAAAAACAAGCGGCCTGCGCCGCTTGTTTTCCAAGACATTGCCTATTTCCTAATGAAGAAGCTGGGTCAGTTCCTGAACCGCCTTCGCCTCCCAGCCCCGCGCTTCCTCGACCCACAGTGCCGCCCGGTTGCGCTGTTCAAAGTCGCGCCAGCGCGAAATATACTCTTCGGAAAAATCGCGGGCGAATCCACCATGCTCGATGTTCCACGACGGCCCGAGGTATTCCGCCCAATGCTGCCACGCTTCGACGCATTGACTGTAATGAAATGCGGCCTTGGAAAAATGTTGCCGCTCGATTCCTCCGAAACGGGGCGCGGCGCGCTCAAAAAAGTGATGGAGACTGCGGCGGCTTGTCCATTGACTCCAGAGTGCGGATCCCATCCATCCGTGCGTCGGCCCTGCCGTGAAGTCCACGCGACGGTCGGTCAGGTCCGCCGCGAAATCCCGATAGGCGGCGTCACCCGCCGCGCAGCCCGCCAGCGTCCGCGCATACCACGCCCGCGCCGTGCGCCGCGCGGCTTGCAGCGCAAGATCGCGCGCGTCGGGTGGACGCGGCGACACCGACTCGATCGCAACCAGCACGTTGCCTTCGTCTACCGGATAGCGCCAGCCGCTGCGCTCGCAGTCCTTGAGCGATAGGGAGTGCTCCGCGAGCCGAGCCGACAATCGCGCCGCCAGGATGTGATCCCCGTGTGCCTGTCGCACATAGCCGAACACCAGCAGCGGCTCGCGCAGCCGCGCCAGACACG
>JAQTRJ010000186.1 GCA_028711875.1 bacterium
GGCGGCGGAGACCAGCCCGATTGCCCATTGACTGATGTTGAGAAGAACAGGATTGCTGGCTTCAACGGCCAATTCCACCGTGTCAATCAGCAGGTATCCGCCGAAGAGCGCGAGCACCGTATCGGCAAAAACACCAATCGGGCGATCCGTACGGTATTTGTGCACAAAGAATGCCAGCAAAAAAACCAGAGAAACGCTATTTACCACAATCAGGGGCTTGCGAATGGGAAGATAGAGTGTGGCTGCACTTGCGGCTCCGGGCAGAGTCAGCAGCGCTTGCGGATTCCAGTGATAGGGCCAAAACAACCAAACGTAGAGGGGCAAAACCACCAGCGAAGAGATCAGGTTAATCTCCCACCGTTTTTCATCATGAAAGACGTAATGCAGCAGGATTTTGCAGATAATCCACGTCAACAGCGCACGAGTCACGATGCTCGCCCAAACGTACGCCGCCATGCCCCCCTGCCAGTCCCATAAGTAGGTGCAGGTGAGAATTGTGGGGGCGGAAAGAGCAAGAACGGCGAAAGCGATCCAGAATTGAAAAAAAATGCTCCGGAAGATCGTTTCCTGGCGATAGACCAGAAAACTCAGGAGCGACAAGAACCCCAGCTGGACAATATTCAGAGTGAATCCGAAATTATGTCGCAGCTCGGGAAACGGCAGGAAAAAAAGCGAGTACCAAAGGAGCGCGGCAATTCCTATGGTGTAGACAACAAAAAGACCCACCTTACCTCCACGATCCTGTGGCAGGTACTGTGGGCCCTTTCGAAACTTACACGCGAAAAGTCGCGGCGATTACTTCTTCGGGGGCGGTCCGGGCGGAATCACGGGGATCAGAGCGTCCGTGGTTCCCGTCGTGATCGCCGGGCTCGTACCTGCCGTAGGTACCACATTGGCAAAAGACGTGCCCGCTACGCCAATCATGAAGAACAGCGCCATCGCCACGCACACGATTTTTTTCATCTTAGCTTCCTCCACAGAGATGCAGTGATTGGACAGACCCGCAGGTCATTAGTGCTGGATAATATAAGCTCCCACACGGCACAGAGTCAAGAGAATTCGTCAGCCTCTTCAAGCTCTTCTTCAACTTTTTGACTTTCAATCGTGTTTTTTGTTTCAGAATGCACCACAGGGAAAAAAAATAATCAACTACATATAATACAGCGGGATGCGATAATACGCTTCAGATTTCAACGCAATTTCGCACAGCAGGACACCGCGAACAGGGATCATTATGTTGAAATGGCGAAGGGATTTGGCTATATTGAGATGCTTCGATTCCATCCCGGAACTCCAGACTCTGTGACTAAGTGAAATTTTGGCAACGGGTTCTGGATTTTTCGGAGCCGGCGGATCATCGCGGAAAAAAGCCTGACAAAACTGTATTCATTTGATGTTAAAAAACTTAGAGTCTATTGAGCAAAAATTCCGCGCACTACAGGCGGAACTCGCCAAGCCTGAGGTTTCATCCAACCTCCAGCTTGCCATGCCTCTCCTTAAAGAGCTTCGGGAACTCGAGCCTCTGGCGGAGAAGATTGCCGCCTATCGGGACTTGTGGCGGCAACTTGCAGGCGCACGTGGGATGGCACACGAAAGCGATCCCGAGCTCAGGGCCCTGGTGGGCGATGAAACGGCACGTCTGGAGTCCGCCATCGCGTCCATGGAAGATGAGATTCGGTTACTGCTGATTCCCGAAGACCCCGCCGACAAACGCGATGCGATTCTCGAAATCCGCGCCGGTACCGGCGGCGAGGAAGCGGCCTTGTTCGCGGCGGATCTCTATCGCATGTATCAGAGATTCGCCGAAACGCACAAGTGGAAATGGGAACCGATCTCGCTCTCGGAAGCGGAAGCGGGCGGTTTCAAGGAAATCGTCGTGGAAGTGCGCGGGCAATCGGTGTATGGCGTCCTGAAATGGGAGAGCGGAGTTCACCGCGTCCAGCGCGTGCCGGTCACCGAAGCGCAAGGCCGAATTCACACGTCAGCCGCGACGGTGGCGGTGCTGCCCGAGGCCGAAGAAAAAGACGTGGAGATTCATCCGGATGATTTGCGGATTCAGGTCTATCGCTCGTCGGGCGCGGGCGGGCAGCACGTCAACACCACCGATTCGGCGGTTCGCATCACGCATATTCCGAGCGGGATCGTCGTCGCCATTCAAGACGAGCGTTCGCAGATCAAGAATCGCGCGAAGGCCATGAAGGTGCTCACGGCCCGGCTCTTGGCGCGCACCCGCGAAGCGGAGGCCGCCAAAGTTTCGGCGTCACGGCGCAGTCAAGTAGGCAGCGGCGACCGTTCCGAAAAGATTCGGACTTACAATTTTCCTCAGAACCGGCTGACCGATCATCGCGTCAATCTCACTCTCTATAAGCTTGACCGAGTGATGGAAGGCGATCTCGACGAAATCATCGAAGCGCTGCGCATGGCCGATCGCGCGAATCGTTTGCAGGAACACGCGGAGACGACGGCCGAATGACGAACCGCGCATGGACGGTGATCGGAATTCTGAGGGAAAGTGCCCGCTATCTCGAGGGCAAGGGCGTGGACAGCGCGCGCCGGAGCGCCGAACTTTTGCTGGGAAAAGCGCTCGGGCTGGGGCGCATCGAGTTGTACTTGCAGCAGGATCGCCCCGTGACGGAAATCGAGTTGGCGGAGTTTCGCGAACTGGTGAAACGACGCGCGCACCGCGAACCGCTGCAGTATATTCTCGGCCGAGTGGAATTTTGCGGTCTGGACATCAACGTTGCTCCCGGTGTGTTGGTGCCGCGTCCCGAAACCGAGGAACTGGCGCTGCTGGCGGAAAAGGAGCTTAGGGAACTCGCGCCGGATCGAATTCGAATCCTTGACATTGGTACGGGCACCGGTTGTCTGGCGGTTTTTCTGGCTGCGCGGCTTGAAAACGCGCGCGTGGACGCGGTAGATATTGATCCCGTGGCCTGCGCATGCTCCGTAAGCAATGCGGAACGACATAGAGCGACGGATCGAGTGCAGGTGATTCAAGCCGATCTCTTTTCGGACGGATTCCTCGCGATGGTCACGCCGCCTTACGATGCGCTCGTGTCGAATCCGCCTTATGTCACGGCCGACGAGCACGATCGTCTCATGCCCGAGGTGCGCGACTACGAGGCGCGGCACGCGCTCGTCGCCGAGCGGAACGGACTGGCATTTTACGATCGTCTGGCGGAACTTGTGCCGACGCTGCTGAAGCCCGGAGGACGATTTTTCGTCGAGATCGGCCGCGGGCAGGATCAGGCCATCTCGAGTATTCTGAACGGCGTCACCCCTGACCACGTGATCCTCGCCGACACGGCGGGCATTCCGCGGATGATTCGCGGCGTAACACGGGAGGAAATTCCAATTTGCTGACGGGCGCGCACAGCGTGGGCTATCGGCTGCGGGCGGCGCGAATCTCCATTGCCGCGGCCGCAATCATGGTCGTCGGCAAACTCGCGGCGGGCTTTCTTACGAATTCGCTGGCGATTTTTTCGGACGCCGGGCACTCCTCGGTGGACATGCTGGCCGCGATCATCAGTTTCATCGCCATCCGCAACGCTGGGAAACCGCCTGATCCCGACCATCATTACGGCCACGCGAAATTCGAGAGCCTTGGAGCGCTGATCGAGCTGGTTTTTCTGGTCGGACTCGGGATCGCCATCGTGGACAACGCTCTTGCGCGGCTGGCGGGCGGCACGCAGGAAATCCAACTGAACGTCATCGGAATTCTGTTGATCGCGGCATCCTTCTCGGTGGACGTGTGGCGCACCGTTTCGCTGAACGTGGCGGCGCGTCGCTCCGGCAGCGAAGCGCTGGCGGCCAGCGCCACGCATTTTCTGGCCGACCTGCTGACCACGGTGGTCGTGATCGTCGGCATCGTCGCGACGGCGCTCGGCTTTCCGCGCGGCGACAGTTTCGCGGCGCTTGGAATCGCGGCGGTGCTGGCCTATCTCAGTATCAGACTTGGCCGACGGATATTTTCGTCATTATCCGACCGCGCGCCGGCGGGACTGGCCTCCGAAGTGGAAACGATTGTGTCGTCCGTCGAACATGTGATCGAGGTCCACGACATTCGCATTCGTCAGGCGGGATCGCAGATGTTCGCGGAAATGCACGTATATCTTGACGCTCGCTTGTCGCTGGAAGCGGCGCATGACGTTCTCGATAACATCGAGCGCGTCTTGCAGGCGCGGTTTCCCACGCTGCATATCGTGACTCATCCCGAGCCGTGGGGCGCGGACGTATCCGAAGCGCCGCCAACGTGATGTCCGCCGTTTCTCCGTGCGCGCCGCACCCCTTTGCGATTCTCGCCGACGACCCATCGGGAACCCGCGCCCGCTATGGCCGGTTCGAGACGGATCATGGCGTTGTCGAGACGCCGTGCTTTTTCCCGGTGGGGACGACGGGAACCGTTAAGACGCTGACGCCCGACGACCTCGCGTCAGCCGGTGTGAGCGCGATCCTTGCCAACACGTATCATCTCTATCTGCGGCCGGGAACGGATGTGCTGCAGGCGGCGGGCGGATTACATCGTTTCATGCGCTGGCCGCGGCCGATTCTCACCGATTCGGGCGGCTATCAGGTTTTTTCGCTGGCCGATTTGAAGCGCGTCCGCGAGACGGGCGTCGAGTTTCAGTCGCATCTGGACGGCAGCTATCACACGTTCACGCCGCAGCGTGTTCTTGAGATTCAGCGCGCCATCGGCAGCGACATCATGATGGTTCTCGATCTGTGCGCTCCCTATCCGTGCTCGTTCGCGCAGGCCAAACAGTGGCACGAAACCACCGTTCGCTGGGCGGAGGACGCGCGCAAGGCGGAAGCGCAGCTGCCGGTTCTCTATGAACACCGACAGAATCTGTGGGCAATCATGCAGGGATCCGTGTTTCCCGAACTGCGTCGGGCCTCCGCCGAAGCGCTGGTCGAGCTCGATTTCCCCGGCTACGCAATCGGGGGGCTCGCCGTCGGCGAACCGAAAGCCGTTTTTCGGGAAATGGTTGAATTCTCGGCCCCGCTCCTGCCCGCGGATAAACCGCGCTACTTGATGGGCGTGGGTTTTCCGGAAGATCTGCTTTTCTGCATGGCGCGGGGCGTGGATTTTTTTGATTGCGTGCTGCCCACCCGCAACGGCCGCAACGGGACGGCATTCACGTGGAAAGGCAAGGTCATCGTGAAGGCGGCGCGCGAGCGAACGCGGTTCGAACCGATTGATGACTCGTGCGACTGCTACACCTGCCGCACGTTTGATCGCGCCTATCTGCGGCACCTGTTCAACGCCGAGGAACTGCTCGCGCT
>JAQTRJ010000001.1:0-16277 GCA_028711875.1 bacterium
ATCCACGACGACCACGCCCTGTGCATAATCCCAATAGTCGTGGAGCTGTCCAAGCCGACGGACGTTCAGACTATCCTGAGCTGTCGCAGCAAAAACCTTCAGCAGAAGCGCAAGCAGAAGAATGACCTTTCGGTGATTCGTCATAGCGAGACTCCCGATTCTGTCCAACTTTGTGCCACGAAGTCCGATGGACGACAATATAGGGGATTTTCATTGAGAGTCAAATCCATTCCGCTCTGTCAGCGACGCGACGGAAATCCGGGTGCCGCTGGGAGCGCGGTAAAAAAACCAAGATCCCAAGAAACCAAGACGCCAAGAGCAGAAACGGAGCGCGAGGGATCGCGCTCCGTTGACTTTCCCGCCGAGCCGAGCGTCCTCGCCCGGCCGGAATCTCGCGATAGAAAAAAGGGGCGCGATAAATCGCGCCCATACTATAATACCGCGGGAAGACGGGCGGATTGCGGAGTACCTTAACCCGCCCCTACAGAAGCGTCAGCAAACTGCCGTTTGCATCTACAAAGGACACAGCAAGCTGTGTCGCTACCAGACTCACGGCTGCGTGAATGACAGTTTCGGCTTCTCGTTTTTTCGCTTTTTCAGAGCGGCCAGACGAAGGGCGGCGGGTAAGGCGTTAACTGCGAGCCTTCGGGGTCCATGTCGTCGGGAAGCTCGGGGATCGCCATGTCATCCAGAAAAAGATCATCCTCCGGGGCGCCAAAATCCTCAAGCCAGAACGCTTCAGGATTGCGGCAGAAAACCATGAATCGCCCCTTATGCCGAGGATGCGGCGAACTGTGATACTTCAGATAGATATGCTTCGAAGAAATGCCGATAATTTCGATTTTGCCGGTGGCGTGCGACATGACGAACCGCGCGCGTTTGGCCAGTCCCGAGCCTTTCGCCCGGGCGCGCTCGAAAATCAGATAGGCTTCCTCGATGGGCACGGCGTAGGTCTTGTTGCCCCAGGTGGGACGGCACTGGAAGACGTAGTAAGGCGGAACTCCGATGAACGAGAGTTTCTTGAACAGCTCGGCCAGCACGTCCGCGTCGTCGTTGACGCCGCGAATGATCGGAGTCTGGTTGACCGCGCGCGTCCCCGCCGCCAGGAGCCGGTTCATCGCTTCGATGGCCGGGTCGGTGAGTTCTCGCGGATGATCGAAGTGCGAGACAATGTAGATGCGCTTTTCCGGCGTGCTGAACTTGCCAAGCATGTCCGCCAGCGTCGGATCGTTTAAGACGCGGAACGGATTGAAGGCGGGAACTTTTGTGCCGATGCGGATGATCTGAACGTGTTCGATCTTCCGCAGCTCAGAAATTATCCCATCCAATTTGGCAGTGGACAGCAGTAGCGGATCGCCGCCAGTCATGAGCACGTTGGTGATTTCCGCGTGCTCGCGGATGTACGCAAAGGCTACGCCGAGGTCGCCCGGGACCTCGGCGTTTTCGTTGACGAAGATCCGTTTGCGGAAACAATAGCGGCAGCAGCCGGCGCAGACGCGGCTGGCAAGCAGCAGGGCGGTGGGACCGTACTTGTGTTCGAGACCGGGCGCGACGGTGAAATCGGCCTCGTGACTGGGATCGGCCTCGCCCCATGGTTCGATTTCGTCCACGGAGGGAAGAATCAGACGACGCAGCGGATCGGCGGGATCGTTCCAGTCAATCAGACTGAGATAGTAATCCGTTGCGCGAAAGGCGAAGCGCTCGAGCACCGCTTTCAGCTGATTCCGCTCGTCCCTCGAAAGCTGCGGGACGTTTTCGAGCCGCGTAACATAGGTGGGTTGCATGGAACCTCCTGTCTTTGTCGGCAGGACTGTACATCAGCCCCCTATGGGAAGATACGGCTTCAGACAAGGCGAGTCAAGTAAAAAGCGCATTCCCCTCTCGAAAAATATTCTAAGCGATTGTACGTTCTTGGATTGTGCGAAGGAATTTCACTTGACAATATGGAGAATCCTTCCTATACTTTCAAGTGAACCACAGAAAAGGACTCACAGAATGATGAAATTTTCGATCATATTAGTTTGCGTGGTGATCGGACTCGGGTTTTCTTCACCCGCCGATGCCGACGATTCCGTCGTTCGCGGCAAGTGCATGACCTGTCACAAAGAGATTTCACCGGGACTGTACAACCAGTGGTTCGGCTCGCGGCACGCGAAACACGACGTGACCTGCTACGATTGTCACGGTGCGGAGCGCGGCGAGGCGGACGCTTATCTGCACGAAGGAACGTATATCGCGACACTGGTCACGCCCAGGGACTGCGGGGAGTGTCACACTCAGGAGATGAACGAGTTCGTGCCGGCGCATCGCGCGAAGGCGGGACATATTCTGGAGTCGGCGGACGCGTACATGGCGCACGCGGTGGCGGGCGATCCGGCGGCGGTGGCGGGGTGCGAGAGCTGTCACGGGTCGAAAATCAAGATTGATCCGAACTCGCCGAACAAACTGCTGCGCGGAAAGAGCTGGCCGAATTCGGGCATCGGGCGGATCAATCCCGATGGCACACTCGGCGCATGCAACTCGTGTCATCTCCGTCACGAATTTTCGCGTTCTCAGGCGCGGCAGCCGGAAACCTGCGGCAAATGCCATCTGGGGCCGGACCATCCGCAGAAGGAGATTTACGAGGAATCCAAGCACGGGATCGTTTATTACACGAATCTGGACAAGATGAATCTGGACGCCGATCGCTGGGTGGTCGGGCAGGATTACTACGCGGCACCGACCTGCGCGACCTGTCATCTTTCGGCCACGCGCAAGCAGCCGGTGACGCACGACGCGGGCGAGCGGATTTCGTGGACGCTCCGGCCTCCGGTCTCCAAGCAGCAGGACAACTGGGAGAAGAAGCGGGCGAACATGCAGGACGTGTGCAGCGCGTGTCACGGGCCGGTGTGGGTGAAGGGACACTACGAGCAGTTCGACGGCGTGGTGAATCTCTACAACGAGAAATTCGCGAAGCCCGCCGGCGAGGTGATGACGATTCTGAAAAAAAATCAGACGCTGAAAAATCCGGCCGAGTACAGCAACGACATCGAGTGGATCTACTGGGAACTCTGGCACCACGAAGGCCGCCGCGCGCGCCACGGAGCCTCGATGATGGGGCCGGACTACACATGGTGGCACGGACTGTATGAAGTCGGCAAGCATTTCTATTTCGAATTCCTTCCGGCGGTGCGCGAGACCGGCGACGCGGAAGCCATCGCCTACATAGACCAGCTCATGACGGAGCCGTTCCATCGCTGGATGAATCAGCCGACGGATGAGATCAAGAAGCAGATCCGCTCGGGCGACATGCAGAAGCTCTACGAACATCTCTACCGAACGGAACCGGGCACCAAATGAGGCGGGCGTATCTCGCCTTCCTGCGCGGGATTTCGGCGAACGCGCTCAGCCAAACCGGCGCGATTCTGGCGACGTCGGCGGGGTTGTGTTTCATCGGCATGGAGCTGCTGCGCGTCGCGGGAATCGTGACCAACGCCTACGTCGGCCTGATCACGTACATGGCGCTTCCGCTGCTGTTCGTGGTGGGGCTGCTGCTGATTCCGCTGGGCTGGTGGCGGTGGTCGCGGCGCGCGGGGCGACCGATCCGCGAGCTGTTGTCGCTGCGCTTCGCGGAAACCGATCTGGCGGCGCGGGCGGCGGGATCACGGGTGCTGCGGACGATCGTACTGCTCACACTGCTGAATTTGATTTTCATCAGCGTGGTCAGCATCCGCACGATGCACTTCATGGATCAGGCGTCGTTCTGCGGCACGGCCTGTCATCGAGTGATGAATCCGGAGTGGACGACCTATCAGCAGTCGCCGCACGCGCGGGTGTTGTGCGTGGAGTGCCACGTGGGCGAGGGCACGAAGGCGCTGATTGACGCGAAGCTGAACGGACTGTGGCAGATAATTTCCGCGACGTTCCATCTCTACGAGAAGCCGATCCCGACGCCGGTGCACAATTTGCGACCGGCGCGCGAGACCTGCGAGAAGTGTCACTGGCCGGAGATGTTCCTCGGCGAGCGCACGGTGAACCTGACGCACTACGAGCTGGACGAAGTGTCCACGCCGCGTTACACAACGCTGGTGATGAAGGTGGGAACGGGCAAGGCGGGACAAGAGCACGGCAGTCACTGGCACGTGGCGGAAGCGAACGAAGTTCGCTACGCGGCGGCGGACGCGCGGCGGATGGAGATGCGGTGGGTGGAGGCGCGGCAACCGGACGGGAGCTTCAGGCGCTATCGCAATCGCGAATTTCCGCCGTCAACCGAATCGAGCAGCGACGTCCGCACGATGGACTGCGTGGATTGCCATAACCGGGCGACGCACATTTACGAAGAGCCGGAGCGGGCGGTGGATCAGCGGATGGCGCGCGGGCTGATTGACCGAAGTCTGCCCTATGCGAAAAAGGTGGCGCTGGGCGCGCTGATGGGCAGTTATGCAGACACGACGTCAGCCGTGCGGGGAATCGAAGCGCACATTCGCGGATTCTATCGCGAGGAGTATCCGCATCTGCTTGGTCCGCGCGGCCAAGAGATTGACGGGATGGTGGAGACGACACTCGCAATCTATCGGCGGAACATCCATCCGTACATGGGCATTCGCTGGGGCAGCTATCCGAATCATCTCGGACACGAGGGCGAGGGCGGCTGTTTCCGCTGTCACAATCCGCAGATGGTGGACGAGGAGGGAATCTCGATCTCGATGGACTGCACACTCTGTCACTCGATTCTGGCTTATGACGAGGCCGAACCGTACATGTATCTTTTCGCGGCCGATGACAGCACGGCCGGAGTGCGGCGGCACTTGATCGAGTATTTGCGCGGCGAATTCTGGGAGGCGGTCAAGCCGTAGGAACAAAAGCGAAAATCCGAATAGGCGAAAAACAGAAAAGGAGCGCGAGGGATCGTGCTCCTTTTTCATGACACGATGAATCGTGTCGCGACAAACGGGCGATGCAATCAACCCCTACGCAAACTGCCGTTTGCATCTACACAGGTCACGGCAAGCTGTGTCGCTACAAACGGGCGATGCAATCAACCCCGACAACATTCTTCTCATTTCATCAAGACAATCTTTTTCACCTGCCGGGACTGAGCGGCCTCGGCGCGAATAAAATACGTTCCCGAGCTCAGTCCCCCGCCTTGCAGCATGACCGCGTGCTCACCCGGCGCGTAGATTCCGTTGGCCAGAGTCGCCACGCGCTGCCCCGTGAGATTATACAAATTCATTTCGACGGGACCTGGCTGCGACAGGGCGAATGCAATGCGAGCCTCGGAATTGAACGGATTCGGATAGACGCTCAAAGCCAATTGATCGGGCATCAGAAATCGCGGCTCGTCGGCGCCCGCTCCTTGATCGGGGCCGGTCTTGATGAGATAGACGTCGTTGCTGTTGCCGGGAATCTTGTTGGCGAGCACAAGATAGCCGCCGTCGGAGGTCACCAGCACACGATCCAAATAGTTGTTGACCGTTTGATTCCACGTGCGACGCCAGATTTCATTCCCGGAGGCATCCACTCCGATGAGATGGAGATCTTCGTACATCTCTCCCGCCGACGTGCTACCGACAAGCACCAGTCCGCCCGCCGGGCCGGGCACTACCGAGGTCGCCATATTATACAATGTATCTCCTATCGCTCGCGTCCACAACGTATCGCCGCTCGCATCCGTGCGAATCAGTAGTATTTCGCCGTTTACGTATCCCGTTGTCCCCACCACGGCGAATCCACCGTCCGGTAGAACGGCAACATCGCAGGGGGACTGCTCGGGCAATTCCACGTATGTGCGAATCCACAGAGTGTCACCAACGGCATTTATCTTGACAAGGGAAATGCCATCTGAAGAAAGGCCATGAGCCCCAACAAAAACATATGTGTCATTCGCCGCAGGAATGATACGTGGTATCCCCGTGATGTCCATTGCCTCATAGGTGCGGCTCCATTGGAAAATGCCATCACTGTTTACTTTGGCTATATATCCGATATAAGCATACGTGCCATGGGACACTGTCCAACCCGCCAGCAAAAATCCGCCGTCATCCGCCGGACACATGGAAAAGATGGTTTCGTCGTTGCCGTATTCGCCGAACGTCTGTGTCCATTCGGGGACACCATCCCAGTAGGTCTTCATGATATAAATATCCGTTCGCGAATCCGCCGTGTGCAGCCAGCCGCATAGAATGTATCGGCTTCCATCGGGATACGGGTACACATCTTGAGCGCCATCCGTCTCGTCAGCAACGGTAATCGTTCTCCGTTCAGTCGAGTAGCCGTCGTTTCCGACTTTAAGGAAGAAGGTGTGTGTAGGATTCATTCCCCACGTCCGACCAACCACCACATAACCGCCCTGCGGGACAGGCGCGACGGCATAACCACTCTCCGCACCCCCGAGGTCATAGGTGCGAGTCCAGAGGGTGTCAGGATTGGGTTGGGAAAAGGCGGGAACGGCCAAAACCAGCGACAGGAGAAAGACAAGCCGCGAAGCCATCGGAATCTCCTTTTTCAGTGATTCGGCAAGGAAGCGGAAGGAGTGCATGGGCGCGATGAATCGCGCCCATACTATAATACCGCGGGAAGACGGGCGGGTTGCGGAGTACCTTAACCCGCCCCTACAGAAGCGTCAGCAAACTGCCGTTTGCATCTACAAAGGACACAGCAAGCTGTGTCGCCACAAACGGGCAATGCAATCGCCCCTACGCAAACTGCCGTTGGCATCTACAAAAGACACGGCAAGCTGTGTCGCCACAATGCTCAGGGTTTGGGGAGAGTCTGGAGGTATTCGTGGATGGCGGTGGCGGCTTTGCGGCCCGCGCCCATCGCCAGAATCACGGTGGCCGCGCCGCTCACGATGTCGCCGCCCGCGTACACGCCGGGCCGTGACGTCGCGCCCGTCGCTTCGTCGGCCACGACGGTTCCCCACTTGGAGACTTCGAGACCTGGCGTGTTACGCGGAATGATCGGATTGGGACTGTTGCCGATGGCCACGATCACCGTGTCGCACTCCATGACAAATTCGCTGCCGGCAATCGGCTCGGGACGGCGGCGGCCCGAATCGTCGGGTTCGCCCAGTCCCATGCGAATGCACTGGATCGCCTTCACCTGACCGCGCTCATCGCCGAGAACTTCCAGCGGAGCGACCAGCAGCTCAAATTTAATACCCTCTTCGATCGCGTGATGAATCTCTTCGCGGCGGGCGGGAATTTCCTCCATCGAACGGCGATAAGCCAGCGTGACCGGATTGCCGGAGACGCGGAGCGAAACACGGGCCGCGTCCATCGCCGTGTTGCCGCCGCCGACGACCACGGTGTGCTTGGCGAGGCGCACCGGCGTGTCGTAGCCGTCGCGCGACGCGCCCATGAGATTGACGCGCGTTAAAAATTCGTTCGCGCTGTAGACGCCGACGAGATTTTCGCCGGGAACGTTCATCATCCGCGGCAAGCCCGCGCCGGTGCCGATGAACACGGCATGAAAACCCTGCTCGAAGAGTTCATCCACGGTCACGGTGACGCCGATCACGACGTCGTAGACGAACTTCACGCCGAGCCGCTGAATGTATTCGATCTCGGATTTCACCACCGGGCGCGGCAGACGAAATTCGGGAATGCCGTAGGCGAGCACGCCCGACGGGCGATGCAGCGCTTCAAAGACGGTGACGTCGTGGCCGATCTTGGCGAGGTCTCCGGCGACGGTGAGACCGGCCGGCCCCGAGCCGACCACGGCAATGCGATAGCCGGTCGGCGGCGGAATTTCGGGAAGGGCGATCTGTCCCTGAGCGAGTTCCCAATCGGCGATGAACCGTTCGAGATTGCCGATGGCGACGGGTTCGTGCTTGATCCCCTCGACGCACAGCACTTCGCACTGCTCGGCCTGCGGGCAGACGCGGCCGCAGACGGCGGGCAGCGAGTTCGTGGCGCGCACGGTGCGGGCGGCGCCGAGAAAATCGCCGTCGCGAATTTGTGCGATGAATTTCGGAATGTCAATATTAACCGGACAGCCGTCCACGCATTTCGGCCTCTTGCAGATGAGACAGCGATTGGCCTCGACGATCGCCTGCTCTTCCGTGTAGCCGAAGGGGACTTCCTCGAAATTGTGAATGCGTTTTTCGGGAGCTTGTTCCGCCATCTTCACGCGGGGCACGCGCTCGCGCTTGGCCTTCTTCGGAGCGGCGGTGCCGTCAGGCATGCTTTGCTCCCTCAAGTTGGGCGGTCAATTGGCAGCCTTTGTCGAGCAGGCCGTGCAGCGCGCGTTCCTCCAGATTGCGATAGGCCTGATTGCGGAGGATGAGTTCCTGAAAATCCACTCCGTGCGCGTCGAATTCGGGGCCGTCCACGCAGGCGAAATAGGTTTTGCCGTGGACGGTGACGCGGCAGCCGCCGCACATGCCGGTGCCGTCCACCATGATCGGATTCAGCGACGCGAGCGCGGGAATGGCGAGTTCCTTCGTGAGCGCGGCGGCGACTTTCATCATGATGACCGGGCCGACGATGATCGCCTGCTGGAATTTTTGTCCCTGCTCGATCCACTGCCGCAGCACGTCGGTGACGAAGCCTTTTATTCCATACGTTCCATCGTCGGTGGAGACGCGCACCTCTTTGCACGCGGCGCGAAATTCGTCTTCGAGAATCATCAGGTCTTTCGAACGCGAGCCGATCACGGCATAAACCGAGTTCCCCGCCGCGGCCGCGGCTCTGACGATCGGCAGCAGCGAAGCCGTGCCCACGCCGCCGCAGACGGCGACGAGGTTGCCCCAATTCTCGATGTGCGTGGCCCTGCCGAGCGGGCCGACCACGTCGAGAAAATGCTCGCCCGCCTGAAGTCGGCACATGAGGATCGTGCTCTTGCCAGCCTCTTGAACGATCAGGCGAATGCGGCCGCTGTTCGCGTCGGCCTCGACGACGGTGAGCGGAATGCGCTCACCGAACTCGTGGGTGCGGACGATGACAAATTGTCCCGCGCGATATTTGCGGGCGACGAGCGGCGCTTCGATCCAGAATTCGTGAATTTTTTCGGCTAAGACGCGATGGCTGTGGATTCGGTGCATAAGGTTGAAAGAAAAATCTGAATAACTAAAACGCTGAATGACTGAAAGAAATTCCGAACACCGTGCGATCCCACACGCCGGAGCGTGTGGGCTAGTGCGCGAGGTAGTGACACAGCTTGCTGTGTCTTTAGCGCGCGGCAAACACACGGGAAGATTCCTGCCGGATTGCGCACGGTGCGGGGTGACTCTGGAGAGTCACCACCGGGAACACACTGAAAGCTGAAATCAGAAAGCTGAACCGCGCGGGTGTCCAGAATGACATTTTCCGGGTGGTGCAATAACCGTTTTGTAGTGACACAGCTTGCTGTGTCCTCGGCGCGGCGGCAAACACACGGGAAGATTCCGGCCGGGTTGCGCGCGGCAAACACACGGGAAGATTCCTGCCGGATTGCGCACGGCGCGGGGTGACTCTGGAGAGTCACCACCGGGATATTATTCGTCTGATAGTGCTTCTGCGCTGAACCCGGCTCGGCGGAAAAATCGCGCACAGCTTAATCCCCCCGCAAACGGGGGGATATGAGTTTACTCGCGGGATTCGCGGACGGCGGCGTGGGTATCTTCGGCAATTTCGTTGCGCGCTACGGGCGGGGTGGACTTGGCTGCTTCCCAACCCGCTTGGAACGCGCGCAAGTTATTCTCAACGGTGCCGTGCGGCGCGTGCGATTCGATCGTGCGCACCATGACGTCCTTGGGAACCACGTGCGGCATGAAGAACGAAAAACTGCCGAGCGCCACCGAACTCGTGTAGACCATCTTCCCCACCGCCTGCTTGGTCACCTCGATGATCGGCACGCGGTAGATTTTCTGCGGGCCGGGGCCAAGCTTGTGCACGAGCGACGGCGCGACGACGACCACGCTGTCGGGCCTAAGCTGATGCGAAAAGGTATCCCAGCCGCGCTGCGCCAAGCAGCAAAAATAATCAATGGCGGTGAGACGCGGGAAAATCACTTCGTCGTCGTCAATCAGCACGTCCACGCTGGTCGGGCCGCCGCGGACCTGCGCGGTGTAGGTCGGACTCTGCACGGCGTGCCGGCCCATGCCGTGGGCGGCCAGCGCCAGCCATTCTCCGGCCAAAATGTTTCCCTGACCGCCGACGCCCGCAAAACGAATTTCGTACTTCAACGGAGGCTATCCTTATTGCGAAGAAAACGCTGAGAAATTGAAACGCTGAAAGGGATTCTGGACGCCCCGCGCGATGAAACGCTGAAAGCCGAAATCAGAAAACTGAACCGCGCGGGTGTTCAGAATGACATTTTCCGGGTGGTGCAATAACCGTTTTGTAGTGACACAGCTTGCTGTGTCTTTAGCGCGCGGCAAACACACGGGAAGATTCCGGCCGGGTTGCGCGCGGCGCGGGGTGACTCTGGAGAGTCACCACCGGGATATTTTTCGTCTGCATCTGCGCTGAACCCGGCTCGGCGAAGAAGGCGCGCGCCGTGCAGCGCTACGGAATTTGCGCATATCCATGCGGCGCTACATGATTCGCGCAGCTGTGCGGCGCTGCAATTGCTCGCGGGGCAAACGCAAGTAGCCGCCGCGGCACGAACGTTTTTTAGCTCTCCGCCTTCAGCCGCTCGCGCGCGCGGGCCTGCACTACCTTATAGGTCTCGGTGTACTCGGGGACGGTGGTATCCTTATGCAGAACGCCGACCGGGAATTTGTCGCCGCGCTCTTCGGGCGCGAGTTTGCTCCACTGCGACACGGAAACCGCCCGCGAACCGATGAACTGGATAAGTTCGGCGGGATCGGGATGCTTGTTGCGGCGGCCGTATTGCGTGTGACAGTTGGCCATCACTTCGATCACGGCGAACCCCTTGTGCTCGAGACCGCCTTTGATCAGCCGCTCGAGAAAAATCGCGTTGCCCACGTGGCCGCGCGCGACGTAGGTGGCTCCCGCCGCTTTGGAGAGTTCGCACAAATCGAACGCGCGGTCGAGATTGCCGTAAGGCGAGGTGGCGGCACGCGTTTCCGGGAGCGAAGTCGGCGAATACTGCCCGCCGGTCATGCCGTAGATGCCGTTGTTGACGATGACGAGCGTGATGTCAATATTGCGGCGGCAGGTGTGAATGAGATGATTGCCGCCGATCGCGGCGGCGTCACCGTCGCCGGAAATCACCGCCACGTTCTTGTCCGGAGCGGCGAGCTTGATGCCGGTGGCGAAGGTCAGGGCGCGGCCGTGCGTGGTGTGAAGCGTGTTCATGTTCACGTAGCCGGGCGCGCGCGAGGTGCAGCCGATGCCGGACACGAACGCGGTGTCGTCGCGATTCCAGCCGCACGCGCTCATCGCGCGGATGAACGCTTTGACGATGATGCCCACGCCGCAGCCGGGACACCAGATATTCGGCATCATCTCGGGCCGGAGCCACGGAGAATAATCAAATCCCACGCTGAGCCTCCTCAATCGCCGCCAGAATCCGCTCGGGTTCGATGGCGATTCCGCCGGTTTCGTTCACTGGATGAATGCGCACTTCGGGGCGCATAGCCGACTTCTCCACTTGCAGCGCGAGCATGCCGAGATTCAGCTCCGGCACCACCACCGCCTTCACGCGATCCACGAGATCGCGAACCGTCTGCACCGGGAACGGCCAGTAGGTGATCGGACGGAAAATGCCGACCTTGATGCCGTTCGCGCGCGCGGCGAGCACCGCTTCGCGGGCGGCGCGCCCCGGCGATCCGAAAGTAATCACGGCGATGTCGGCGTCGTCGAGCAGGTATTCCGCGTTGCGCTCGATCTGCGGCTGCGCGTTCACGATTTTATTCACCAGATGCAGGATGCTTTTATGAACGATCGCCGGGTTGGTGGTCGGGAAGCCCTCCGCCGTGTGGGACAGGCCGGTGATGTGCAGATGCTGTCCCTGAAAATAATCGTTGAACGGCCGCCAGCTGTTGACGCGCGCCTCGGTGTACTCGGAACGCGGCTTGATGATGCCGCATTCATCCGCCGAAGGAATCCGGAAACTCTCGGTGGTGTGAGCCATGATCTCATCAAGCATCACGTACACCGGCGTGCGGTAGAGTTCGGCCAGATGAAAGGCGCGGATCGTTTCAATGTAGAGTTCGCGCGGATAGGTGGGAGTCAGGGCGATGACGCTATGATCGCCGTGCGTTCCCCAACGGGCCTGCATGATGTCGCTCTGCGCGGGCGCGGTGGGCAGGCCGGTGGACGGGCCGCCGCGCTGCGCGTCCACGATCACGCACGGCACTTCGGCCATCATGGCGAAGCCGATATTCTCCTGCTTGAGCGAGAGACCGGGGCCGGAGGTGGCCGTGAGCGATTTGGCTCCGGCCAGCGACGCGCCGATCACCGCGCCCATCGCGGCGATTTCGTCCTCCATTTGAATGAAGGTGCCGCCGATCTGGGGAAGCCGGAGGGCCATGTGGGCGGCGATTTCGGATGACGGCGTGATCGGATACCCGCCGAAGAACGTGCAGCCGGCGCGGAGCGCGGCTTCGACGATGATCTCATTGCCGGGCCAGAAAACGCGGTCGTTGGACTGGCTCATGCCGACTCCTTTCCCGCGGCGGCCTTCGCTTTGCCGCGCGCCGGCGCATAGGAGGTGATGGCGAAATCGGGACATTCGGCTTCGCAGATTCCGCAGCCGTTGCAGGCGTCCATGTTCACGACTTTAACGATGGCTCCTTCCCAGCGGTCGGGAGCCTCGATCATTTCGAGAACGTGAGTGGGGCAGAGGTCCGCGCAGATTCGGCATCCTTTGCACCACGTCTCGTTGATAACGAGAGTGTAGAGGCCGTTTGCGGAGACCGTTTTGACGATGTTCATGGGGCTATCTTTGAAAGAAACTTGTTTCAGGAGAACGCGCGTTCCGTCGGCGAAAAAAAGCCAGAGCATCCTCTGGCCTATGTCGGATCAGCGCGCGAAATGGGCTGGGTATCCGCCGAAAAAACCTTGAACCAGTTCTCGCGCGGTGCTACCGGACGGCCACCCGGATTTCTATTGTCCAAGAATTAGAAGTTACCGTTTTCCCCCGAAAGAGTCAACGGAAGTTGGCACAAAAGATATCCTTGTAAGAAATCATATATTCTTTTATTTCAATATATTAAGATAACTGTCCAAAACCTTCGAACTCGACAGAGAGGGTCACAAAACGACCGCGAGCCGAAGCGACACAGCGCCACGGCTCGCGGGAGAGAAATTCAACGACCTATCATCGAAGAAGGACGGAACTTACTCCGCCTTATGAATGGAATCCGTCGGGCAGACTTCGACGCAACGCGGCGAATCGAAGTGACCTTGGCATTCCACGCAGGCGCTTTCGTCAATGACGAAGATTTCGTCGCCTTCGGAAATGGCGTTGGTCGGGCATTCCGGCTCGCATGCTCCGCACGCGATGCAGGTTTCGTTGATGCGCATGGCCATGAGAGGTGTCCTCAGAAGAAATATTTCGTGTTAAGTGTTGTTTGAACCTGAAGAACGGGAGTCCAATTTAGGAAAAAATCGGGAAAAAACCAAGCGGTGGCAAAGGCCGGGCGGTTGCGCAAGCTTAACCCGCCCCTACGGGAACGGTTGTTGTTCCCGTATTCCGTTTTCTCGTTTTTTACCCCACTTTGTCCCCCCGTGAACGGGGGATCCATTACATCATCGGGCGAAAGCTCTGGATGGTTTTCATGTAATTGGCGCGCTCGTAGGCGGCCGGTTCGGCGACGGACTTTTGACTCATCGAGCCTTTCATCTGCGTCACCGAAGAGTAGTCATGTTTTTCCATCCACGCCAGCATTTCGTCGCGAATCTTTTTCGCGTGCGCCGGGCCGTTTTTCAGGAGCGCCGAGCAGACCATCACCGCATCGGCTCCGGCCATCACCGACTTCACCGTGTCTTCGCCGGTGTGCACGCCAGTGGTCAGCGCAAGATTGCACTTGAGACGGCGATGAAGAATGGCGATCCAGCGCAAGGGCAGACGCATTTCCGCCGAGGTGGACAGCTCGACACGGGGCGCGACTTCGAGAGCCTCCAAATCGAGATCGGGCTGATAGAAACGATTAAACAGCACCAGGCCGTTCGCGCCCGCTTCATCGAGGCGGCGGGCGATATTGGCGAGGCTGCTGAAGAACGGACTGAGTTTCACCGCCACCGGAATCTTGACCTGCGAACGGACGGACTTGAGAATCTCGACGTAGTTGCGTTCGACGGCCTCGCCGGTCATGAACGGATCGGTGGGCAGGAAATAAACGTTGAGTTCGAGCGCGTCGGCACCCGCCTTCTGGATGTCGCGCGCGTAGCTGATCCAGCCGCCGGGGGTGACGCCGTTCAGGCTGGCAATGACGGGAATCTTCACCGCCTTCTTGGCGTCGCTGATGAGCTTGAGATATTCCTCCGGGCCGAGCACGAACTTTTCCGGACGCGGGAAATAACTCAGCGCCTCGGCGAAACTTTCAGTGCCCTGCGTGGTGAGGAATTCCAGTTCGTAGGCTTCGGCCTTGAGCTGCTCTTCAAACAGCGAATGCAGCACCACGGCGGCGACGCCCCCGTCTTCGAGGCGGCGGATGCCGTCCAGCGTGTAGGACAGCGGAGACGACGAGGCGACGATGGGATTGGCGAGCTTCAGGCCGAGATAGGTGGTCGAGAGGTCCATAACTTGCCTTTCTTACGGCTTAGAGGGTTTAATCCGCCCGTGACCGGCGTCTCTGACGGTCTATCGCCTATTTCGCTTCCGGTTTGCCGTTCTTGCCGTAGTCGAGGGCGGCCAGCTGTTCATAGAACCGCCAATGGGCGTCGGTGGTTTCCTGCGCGCGCTCCATGAGGTGCTGGGCCTGCTCGGGCAGCATCTTGGTCAGCATCTTGAAGCGGGTTTCGGTATAGGCCCACTCGCTGACCTTGATCTTGGGCGGCTTGGAATCGAGCTGGAGCGGATTCAGCCCCTCGGCGGCGCGGCGCGGATCGTAGCGATAGAGCGGCCACGCTCCGCACTCGACGGAGAGTTTCTGCTGATCGAGACCGCGGCTCATGTCAATGCCGTGGGCGATGCAGTGCGAGTTGGCGATGATCAGCGACGGGCCGTCGTACGATTCCGCTTCCAGCAGGGCTTTGACCGACTGCAGATCGTTGTAGCCCAAGGCGATCTGCGCGGTGTAGACGTGGCCGTAGGTCATGGCCAGCAGGCCGAGATCCTTGCGCGGCACCGGCTTGCCGCCGAACGCGAACTTGGCGACCGCGCCGAGCGGCGTGGCTTTCGAGCACTGGCCGCCGGTGTTGGAATAGACGCCGGTGTCGAGCACGAGCAGATTGACGTTCTTGCCCGACGCGAGCACGTGATCGAGACCGCCGTAGCCGATGTCGTAAGCCCAGCCGTCGCCGCCCACGCCCCACACCGATTTTCTCACGACGGAGTCTATCACGCCGAGCAGACGGATCGCGTCGCCGTTCTTGTCGCCCTTGAGCTTGCCGCGCACCTGCTCGACGCGCGCCCGCTGCAACGCGACGCCGCCCTCGGTGGACTGGTCGGCTCCGAGGATATCGTTTACCAGCGGAGCGCCGATTTTATCGGCGAGTTTTTGCAGGAGTTCGACGGCGAATTCGCGCTGCTTGTCGAGCGTGACGCGGAAGCCCATCGAGAACTCGGCGCAATCTTCGAACAGCGAGTTGTTCCAAGCCGGGCCGCGGCCGTCGCGGTTGCTCGAATACGGCGTGGTCGGCAGATTGCCGCCGTAGATCGAGGAACAGCCGGTGGCGTTGCCGATGAGCAGGCGGTCGCCGAAGAGCTGCGTGAGCAGCTTAATGTAGGGCGTCTCGCCGCAGCCGCCGCAGGCCCCCGAGAACTCGAACAGCGGCTCCAGGAACTGCGAGCCTTTCACGCTGTTGATCTTCACCTTGCTGCGATCCATGTCGGGAATCGTGAGGAAGAAATTCCAGTGGTCGCGCTCGCGCAGGCGCAGCGGGAACTGGGGAGCCATATTGATGGCCTTGAGCCGCGTTTCGGACTTATTCTTGGCCGGGCAGGCGCTGACGCAGAGCGCGCAGCCCGTGCAGTCTTCGGGCGCGATCTGCAGGACGTAGAACAGATCGTCGCGTTCGAAGTCGCGGCCCTTGAACTTGGTATAAGCGAACGTCTTGGGCGCGTTCTTGAGATCGGCCTCGGTAAACACTTTGGCGCGAATCGAAGCGTGCGGGCAGACGATCACGCACTTGTTGCATTGGATGCAGGTTTCCGCGTCCCAGACCGGAATCTCGAGCGCGATGTTGCGCTTCTCGTAGCGGCAGGTGTTGAGCGGAAACGTGCCGTCCACCGGAAACGCCGAC
>JAQTRJ010000001.1:16287-22783 GCA_028711875.1 bacterium
GGAAAGGCCGACACGGGCAGATCGTCGCCGTGACCCTCGATGATCTTGGACAAGACTTTCTTCATGTAGTCGGGCGCATTCTCGGGAACGGCGGGCGGGCGACCGATTTTCGCCGTGACCTTGTCCGGGATTTTCACTTCGTGCAGATTGGCCAGCGTCTGATCAACCGCTTCGTAGTTCCGCTTGACGACGTGCTCGCCCTTCTTGCCGTAGGTCTTCTGAATCGTGCGCTTGATGGCGGCGATGGCCTCGTCGCGCGGGAGAATTCCCGAGATCGCGAAGAAGCACGTCTGCATGATCGTGTTGATGCGCAGTCCCATCCCCGTCGCTTCGGCCACTTTGTACGCGTCAATGCAGTAGAACTTCATCTTCTTGGCGATGAGGTCCTGCTGCACTTCGCGCGGCAGCGTATCCCAGACCTTATCGGCGGGAGCCTGCGTGTTCAAGAGGAAGATCGCCCCGTCCACGGCGTCGGACAGCATGTCGTATTTTTCGAGGAACAACTGCTGGTGACAGGCCACGAACTTGGCGCTGTTGACGAGATAGGTGCTGCGGATCGGGCGCGGTCCGAAGCGCAGGTGCGAGACGGTGACGGTGCCGCTCTTCTTCGAGTCGTACACGAAGTAGCCCTGAGCGAAGAAGTCGGTGTCATCGCCGATGATTTTGATGGAATTCTTGTTCGCGCCGACCGTGCCGTCGGCGCCGAGACCGTAGAACTTGCCGCGGAACACGTCGTCGGGTTCGACCGTGAACTTCGGGTCGTAATCGAGACTCTGGCGCGTGACGTCGTCGTGGATGCCGACCGAGAAGTGATTGCGCGGCGCGGGCTGCTTCAGTTCGTCGAAGACCGCCTTGATCATCGCGGGCGTGAACTCTTTCGAGGACAGTCCGTAGCGGCCGCCGACGATGCGCGGCATGTGCGTGAATCTGCCGTTGCCGGCGGCGACGGCTTCCGCGAGCGCGGTGACCACGTCCTGATAGAGCGGCTCGCCCGACGCGCCCGGCTCTTTGGTGCGATCGAGCACGGCCAGCGACTTGACGCTGCGCGGCAGAGCGGCCAGAAAGTGCTTCACCGAGAACGGACGATAGAGCCGGACCTTGAGCACGCCGACCTTGTCGCCGCGCCCGGTCAGATAGTCCACCGTTTCGTGAGCCGGATCGCAGCCGCTGCCCATGAGAATCACGACGCGTTCGGCGTCGGGCGCGCCCACGTAGTCGAACAGGTGATAGTGACGGCCGATGCGGGCGGCGAACTTGTCCATCGCGTCCTGCACGTGATCGGCGCAGGCCACATAGTAGGGATTGCAGGCTTCACGGGCCTGAAAGAACACATCGGGATTCTGCGCCGTGCCGCGGATCACCGGATGATCGGGCGAGAGCGCGCGGGCGCGGTGGGCGAGGATCAGCTCGTCGTCCATCATGTAGCGCAGATCGTCGTCGGCGAGGCCGACGATTTTCTGCACTTCGTGGGAGGTGCGGAAGCCGTCGAAGAAATGCACGAACGGCACGCGCGCCTTCAGCGACGCGGCCAGCGCGATGACGGCGAAATCGTGGACTTCCTGCACGTTGGTCGAGCCGAGCAGGCCGAAGCCCGTCGAGCGCACGGCCATGATGTCGCTATGATCGCCGAAGATCGAGAGCGCGTGCGTGGCGATCGTGCGGGCCGAAACATGGAAGACCGTGCTCGTGAGTTCCCCGGCAATCTTGAACATGCTGGGGATCATCAGCAGGAGTCCCTGCGAGGCGGTGAAAGTGGTGGTCAGCGCGCCGGTTTGCAGTGCGCCGTGGACGGCCGCCGAAGCGCCGCCTTCGCTCTGCATTTCGATAACGGTGGGGACGGTGCCCCAGATGTTGCGCCGCCCCATGGCGGACCATTCATCGGCCCATTCCCCCATATTGGATGATGGAGTGATCGGGTAGATGGCACACACCTCACTAATGCGGTGGGCGGTGTTGGCGGCCGCCTCGTTCCCGTCAATCGTGAGAATCAGTTTGGACATGGTGAACTCCGAAAATACTATCGCACGTGTAGGCAAAACATAAGCGTAGCAATCTAACGATTCTCCCTCAGAAAATCAACGAAATTGTGAAAAAATTCTTATTTCTGACAGGCATAGTCGCATTCGAGTTCATCAAGATTACCCCTTGTTTTTGTCACGGATTAGATGGATTCCCGAACGCCCCGGAGAGGCATCGGTGCGGGGTGGTAGAGCGTAATTGGTCTTGCGATTCTATATCTTTTATTCATAGAAAATTACGCAATCCACTGAGTCTATCCTCGAAATAAATTTTCTTGCATTGGCTGATCGTGCGGGCTATATTAGGATGGGATGGTTTGGGGAGCGAATTCGTTTGCCTGCACCCATCCCGGACATCGTGGGCCGAAAACTCGGAACCTGGGGAGATCTTATGAAGACAGCAGCCGTTTTGCTCATGGCGTGCGCGCTGGCCGCCAGCGCGGCCGCTCAGCCGGAAGAGGAGATTCTCTGGACGCGGACGTATGGGGGGCAGTCTGCGGATGCCGCGGAATGGATTGAGCCTGTGGAAGACGCAGGCTTTGTGTTTTGCGGAACTAACTGCTCGGGATCTGAGAACGGCTGCCAGATATGGCTAGTCCGGATAAATAACGACGGCGATATGGAGTGGCAGCGGTCTTATGGAGGATACGCCTACGAGTACGGCGAGAGTATGGCAAAGAAAGCTGACGGCGGATATGTATTGACCGGGCCTACAGAATCCTATGGCGCGGGGGGGCAGGATTTCTATCTGGTCAGCACCGATGCCTCGGGAAATCCGCTGTGGACGCGCACCTTCGGGGGCGATGAAACGGATCGGCCGTATGTCGTGCGACAATGCGCGGATGGCGGATTCATGCTGGCCGGATACACCACGTCATTTGGAAACGGCGGCCAGGACATGTATCTGGTCAAGACCAACGCCTCGGGTGAGATGCAGTGGTCGCGGACGTTTGGCGGTTCCCAGGATGATTTAGCCTACTATGCCATTCAGACGGAAGACGGCGGTTACATTCTGGCCGGATTAACCTATTCCTTCGGCGCGGGGGAGCGAGATGTGTACGTGGTGAAGACGGATGCGGAAGGAAATCCGGTTTGGACAAGAACCTATGGCGGAGCCGATATTGATTTTGGCGAATCCATCAAGCAGACCCGTGATGGCGGATACATTGTTTGCGGAGCAACAAAGTCCTTCGGTCCGGATTGGCATAATGCGTATCTCATCAGGATCAGCAGCGACGGTAATGTCATCTGGCAACAGGCATACGGCGGGCCCTATCCCGACCATGCCATGGACGTCGTCGAATGCCCGGACGGGGGTTATTTCGTAGCGGCAGGTTATCGCCCTTCCTTAACTGCGCCCTATGAAGGCTGGCTATTCAAGGTGAATGAGAGCGGAGAAATGCTGTGGCAACAGACGGTCGGGGGAATCGCCGATGACTGGCCCCTTAACTGCCACTTGACTCCCGAGGGAGGATATATTGTGGCAGGAACAACCCACTCCTTTGGAGCAGGCAGCGAAGACGCTTGGCTGATTCGAGTCGGAGGCGAGTCGGGTTCAGAGGGTACCGACGTTTCCGGAACGGTCTCCGGCGTTTGGGACATCGCGGGATCGCCCTATCGAGTGCTCGGCGACATCACCGTTCCGACCGATCATACGCTGACCATCACTCCGGGAGTGCAGGTGCTCTTCACGGGACACTACAAGTTCAATATCTACGGCACAGTCATCGCCGAAGGGACGGAGCAGGACTCGATTGTCTTCACGCGCGCTTATCCCACGGAAGAATCGAAATGGTGGGGATTGCGAATCTATGAAGCCGGCTCGAACGCGCGATTCGCATATTGCGTCATTGAATACGGCAAAGCCACTGGGGATTTGTATGATCGTTCCGGCGGCGGAATCATGTGTCTGCAATCCTCGCCCCGTTTCGACCATTGTACGATTCGCAACAACTGGGCGCAGCATAACGGGGGTGGAATTCTCTGCGATAGCGGCACCCCGCGTTTCAACCGATGCGTCATCACGGGGAATACCGGTGTGTATGGCGGCGGTGTGAACTGTTGGCACACGTCGGCGGTGTTCACCAGCTGCACAATTAGCGATAATTTTGGAACAGCGGCTGGTGGCGCGCTTCGCATCGGAGAATCCAGCGCGAGCTTTGAAAATACAATTTTCGCGTTTTCCGTGGGGGGGCCGGGCATGTGCTTTAACGACGGATCGCCCTACGGAGAATTCCATTACTGTGATTTCCACGGAAACAGCGGCGGCACCTTTTCGGGGCCGACTCCCGCCGGTCTGGGAGTCCTGAATCAGACCAACGTCAATGGCGACCCGTGCGATCAGTTCTTCAACATTTTCCTTGATCCCCTGTTCGCTGACCACGCGGCGGCTGACTACCACCTGACTCCGTTATCGGCGTGCATCAATGCGGGAAATCCGGCAAGCCCGCACGATCCCGACGGGTCCATTGCGGATATCGGAGCATTCCATTTCGGCTTGCCGCCCGGGCATCATTTCGTTTCCGTTCCACCCACCGGACAGCCCTATGCGTTCGTGGTGGACGGCGCAACGGTGGACGGCCAGCCGCTCGAGCCGGGCGATGAGATCGGTGTGTTCGACGGCCTGCTGTGCGTGGGAGCCGCGCCGGTGGGAGAGGAGTGGCCGCTCACGGTCACGGCCTGGGCGGCGGACATCATTCATGATCTGCCCGGTTTCCTGTACGGCAATCCGATCACCTACCGCGTGTGGTCGCACGAGTTGGACGTGGACGTTTACGCCGATGCGAATTATACGGTGGGCGACGGTCTGTTCGGAACCGGCGCGTACTCGCGGATCAGCCTTGCCGCACAGGCCGCCACCGAGCAGCACCTTCCGCTGCTCGCGAACTACGCCAATCTGATCTCGCTCACTGTGCGTCCCGAAGAGCCGTCAGTCGAAGCCGTGTTCGGAGGGATTGCAGGACTGCAGGCGGTGTATGACGACAACGGACACGTTTTCATTCCGCCCGACGTGAATACGTTTGGTGAGCTGCCGCTGACCGAGGGCTACCGCGTTTTCTGCACGGCGGTCGAAATGCTGACCGTGTTCGGCTTGCCGGTGAATCCTATGATGGAGTATCCGCTGCGCGCCGGACAATGGAACTGGATCGGCTACCCGCTCGACGTGTGCGTGCCGGTCGAAGACGCGCTGGCCTCCATCGCACCTCATCTGATTATCATTCAGGATGATGCGGGCGGGGCGTGGATTCCGGGAGAAGGGATCAACACGCTGGGCGAACTCGTGCCGGGCAAGGGCTACATGATTCTCGTGACTCAAGACTGCGTGCTGAGCTACGGCGCGCCGCCGGCGCAAACGCAGAACCGCTCGCGCGATGTAGCCTCGGTTTCGCTGGCCGGACCGCCGCCGACGGGATTGCCCTATCACGTGGTGGTCAAGCTCGAAGACTGGCCGCCGAACAGCCGCCCGAGCCGGATCGAACTCTACGACGGCGCGTGCGGAGTCGGCGCGGCGGAAGTTTCGACGGCAAGCGACTGCGTTCCGGTCGTGGCGTGGCAGGGAGTTCCCGAACTCGGTCTGGAAGGCTTCACTCCGGGACACGCAATGGAAATCGTCGCTCGCGACAAAGCGGGTCGGATTCTGCCGTGCCGCGTGACGCAGGGCGCTCCGTCGTTCGGATCGGGCGGTTACGGCATCGTGGTGCTGAGCACGGACGAAAATTCCGCCGAAACGCCCGGCTTGTTCTCGGTTGGGGAAGGCTATCCGAATCCGTTCAATCCGGCGGTCACGATTCCCTATACGCTGCCCGAGGCGGGAGCGGTCACCATTCGCGTGTTCAATTCCCTCGGCCAGACGCTCTGGGAATCTGTGGAATCGCAGACGGCGGGCGAACATCGCTTCACGTTCGATGTCTCGCAGCTATCGAATATTCCAGTCAGCGGGCTGTATTTCGTGCGGGTGGAATTTGCCGGACGCGGACAGATCCGCAAGCTGATTCTGCTGCGATAATCGTTATTCCGTTTGAAAAAAGCGGAGAAGGCTTCTGCCTTCTCCGCTTTTTTTGCCTGCCCCTCATTGCGATTAGGCAACGGGCTCTGTCCCGTTGCGCGCATGACCGTCAGGACAGAGCCTGACGGCTAATCAGGAATTGCTCGCGGCGACGTAAAATTCTCCGCAAGAGGGACAATTTCCCGCCAATGTCCCTTTTTCTCTATCTCTTTGTATTTGGGCAGAAAGAAAGTGTACCAGCGTGTAAACAAGTCCGTATCCATTTGTATCTATGGAAGGAAATACGTATATTCTGTTGCTAAATTTGTCACAGATAGATCGAGCAACAGCAGTCGCCGGGAGGTACCCGAAGCAACCATAACCGGCGCATGGAGGAAAAATGTCGGACAACAACCTGCCTCGGGTGGAGGTAGTCCCTAACTTGTGCAAGGCCTGTCTGCGCTGCGTCGAGGCCTGCGCGCCCGGGGTGCTC
>JAQTRJ010000187.1 GCA_028711875.1 bacterium
GGGCGTTGCCGCCGGGCGGGATGGTGATTTGCACGGATGGGGATGCGGCTCTGGCCGAACTCGCCTTGAGTTATTTTCGTGACGCGGAGTTGTCGAGCGCATTGGACTTTCGAGTCGGCGACGCCGTTTCGATCATGGAGCGGCTCGATGGTGAGTTCGACATCATTTTCATGGACATTAACAAGGAAGGCTATCCGGACGCCTTTCGCAAAGCGTGGCCGCGCGTGCGCAAGGGCGGGCTGTTCATCGCCGACAACTTACTCCGAGACGGACGCGTCATTTTCGGAGACGACTCCGCCGCGACGCGCGGCGTTCGGGAATTCACGCGGCTCTTGTATTCCGCGCCGGGCGCGCAGACCAGCATCGTGCCGCTGCGGGATGGCGTGTCGGTGACGTTGAAAGGTGCTTGAGCGCGCGCATGAAGCGCTGGTTTAAGGTGTGCCGCGCGCGCGACCTTCCACCCGGCCGCGCACAATCCGTTTCCATCGGCGGCCAACCGTTTGCCGTGTTCAACGTGAACGGCGAACTGCGGGGAATGGAAGCTGCCTGCGGTCATATGAAGGCGAATCTGGCGGCGGGTCGAGTGACGGGGGATGTCGTGGAGTGCGCGATGCACGGATGGAAATACTGCGTGTCGAGCGGAGAATGTCTAAACCAGTCCACGCGTCCGTTGCGGACGTTCGCGGCGAAAACGGAAGACGAACACATCTGGATCGAATTGAATTGGCCCCTGATCGTTTCAGACGATGAAGATCGCAATGCCGATGCGTCGGCGTAACATGACCGATCCGGCGGAAGGCCGGAGATCCGGCAGGAGGACACCATGATGAGTCCACGGAGACATGGATTTCTTTTCTTCTCAGCACTGCTCGCCTGCTTCGTGATCGTTCACGCCGGCATCGCGGTGCCCTATGAAATTTCGTTTCACAGTGAAGCGGTCGTGCCGCCGGCGGGGCAGTTCGATCTTCCGCCAACGCCGCTGGACGGATCGAACACCCATTGCCTGATTCAACTGAACGAGTCGCTGGCGCGCGGGCAACGCGCCGCGCTCGCGGCGGCGGGAGTCGAACTGCTGGTCTATCTGCCCGATCGTGCCTATGTCGCGTCGGTTCGTGCGGGCGTGACCGCTGCGGAACTCTCGGCACGCGGCGTGCGGCACGCATCGCCGATGCTCGCGAAATACAAACTGCATCCGCGCGTGGTCGGGCGGGAATTCAGCTCGTGGAGCGCCCTGCCTGACGGGCGCCGGATTCTGGCGGTGGAGATCATGCCCGACGTCACGCTCGATGACGCGGCGGCGATAATTACGGGAATCGGCGGGGAGGCGGGACATCGTTTCGAAGCCGTTCATACACTGCTGGTAGCGATAGACGAGAGCCGTGTTGAGGAGCTAGCGGATTTGGACGCCGTGCTGTTCGTGAACGAAGCGCCGCCGCCGCTGGATATGGTGAACGACGTCGTGCGGACGCGGCTGCACGTCAACGAGATTCAGGCGGCGCCGTACAATCTTAACGGCGACAGCGTGACGATTTTGGTCTATGACGGCGGCATGGTGGACAATACGCATCCAGATTTCGGCGACCGCGTGACGTGGAACGAAACGGCGTCCATCGCCGATCACCCGACGCACGTGGCGGGGACCGTGGGCGGGGACGGATCGCAAGCGAGCGGCACGTATCGCGGCATAGCACCGGCGGCGCGGATCATCAGCGGACAATATGACGCGTGCATTCCCTATTGTCTCTACGACAGCCCGAACGATTTCGAGGAGGATTACACGCGGGCCAGAACGGAATACGGAGTGGAACTCACCACGAATTCCATTGGCGCGAATATTGATCCGAACGGCTATCCATGCGATTGGTTCGGCGATTACGAGATGACCTCGCGGCTACTCGATCAGATGACGCGCAGCACCGCCGATCAGCCGCTGATCATGTTTTTCGCGGCGGGCAACGAGCGGAACGGAACGAATTGCGGAGCCACGTCCTATCGCTGCATGTCGGTGCCGGCGGGAGCGAAAAATATCATTTCCGTGGGTGCGACGACCGGGACGGACGCCGTGGCGTCGTTCTCGTCGTTCGGTCCGACCGATGACGGACGACTCAAGCCGGAAATCTGCGCAACCGGAGTCGGGGTGACCTCATGCAGTCCGGGGCCGAGTTACGGATATCAGGAGATGTCGGGAACCTCGATGGCCACGCCAGCGGCGGCGGGCACTGGCTGCCTGATCCTTCAGCAATGGCATCGGCTGTTTCCGGGCGCGCCCGATCCGCTGCCGGAAACGATGAAGGCGATTCTCATTAATTCGACAACGGATATCGGGACGGCTGGTCCCGATTTCCAGACGGGTTTCGGGTTGGTGAACGGGCTGCAGGCGGTGCAGAATCTGCTGGCGGGAGGCGTTCTGGAAAGTGCGCTGGAAATCGGGGAGCAATTCGAACATGCTTTCACGGTTCCCGCCGGACTGAGCGAACTCAACGTGAGCCTGGCGTGGAGCGACTTTCCTGCGGGAGGCAACGTGATTCCCACGCTGGTGAACGATTTGGATCTGCGCCTGATTGATCCCGAGGGCACGCCGCACGAGCCCTGGCTGATGCGCCATCACAATCCGGGCGCTCCGGTAACGCACGGCCGCGATTCGGTCAACGTCTGCGAAAAGGTCACCGTTACCGATCCGATCTCCGGAACGTGGACGCTGCGCGTGAGCGGCACGCTGAACAGCGGAGACTCGCAAACGTTCGGGCTTTCGGCCAACGCGCCGCTGATGGCGTCGTGGGCGACTATTACCGGACAACTGCGCCAGACCGGCACGGGCGACGGGATTGCGGGTCGGGTGATGATCGTCGGCGGATCGCAGACGGCCAACACCGATGCTGAGGGCAACTATGTCCTGTCGGTCAGGGCGGATGCGTCGTATACGATCCGGGCCATTTCCTATGGGTACGTTCCGCACGACACGTTGCGGAACGTTTCGGCGGGAAATCTCCAAGTGAATTTCTCTCTGGCGCTGGCGGCGAATGGTACGATTTCAGGCTATGCGGGAAATCAACTGGGCGCCCCGCTGCCCGGAACGACCATTACGTTCCGGTTTCCGATGGCCCAGATTCCACCGGCCAGCAGCGACGCGGCGGGATTCTACACGGCGACGCTGCCGGGGGCGAATTTCTACGACGTGACGGCGGATTACGCGGGACACACGGTTGCGGAGCGGGTTTTTGTTTCGGAGAGTGGAACAACTACTCTGAATTTGATCATCAACGATTCGCGGTTCGGACCGGCCGGGCCGGACGACTATGGATATTACGCCTATGAAGCCGGCGATCCGGGAGCGAGTGCAGCCTATGATTGGCTGGAAATCAGCCCGACACTCGGCGGGCCGGGAACCGCGGTGACGGGGACCGGCAACGACTGGCAGACGCTGGTGAACGCGCCGTTTCCGATTCGCTTCTATGGACAGGATTACACCCAGCTCGCCGTCGGAGCCGACGGCTGGGTCAAGCCCGGTGCGGAAGCGGGCGGCACGCTGTACCGCAACGTGGGGATTCCCGCGGCCGACGAACCGAACGGGATGATCTGCGTATTCTGGGACGACCTGTATCCCAATCATCCGCAGCAGGGTGGCGACGTGTCGTACTATCATGATTCCGCCGGCGGACGGTTCATCGTCGAGTACAACACCGTGCCGCATTACGCGCCGCCGGAAAGCACGGTCACGGCACAGATCGTTTTTTACAGCACCACAGTACGCCCGACGCTCAGCGGCGATAACGAGTTCCAGCTTCAGTATCGCGCGCTGAATTATCACGGGCCGGGTTCCGACGTGGATGCCGACGCGACGGTGGGGATCGAAAACGCGGATGGCACGAACGGGATTCAAATCGTCTATGACGGAACTTACGACGCCGCCTGCTTTGAACTCGAAGCCGAATACGCTCTGCGGTTCACGACGGGGGCTATGGCGACCGTGGAAGGTCAATTGGTCATGATTCCGCCGGTTGCCGACATCACCGCGGCGGTCATTCAAATCGGCGCGCGCACGGTGCATCCCTCAGCGGACGGATCGTATTCCGCGGACAGTGTGATCGCCGGAGTTCAGACGATTACCGCTTCCTATGCGGGGTATGAGACGGGACAGCAGGAGTACGTTGTTATCCCTGAAGGCGGGACGGTTCAGGCCGATTTCGAACTCTATCGGCTCGATCCCGCGCTGAATTTATCCGGCGAGTATCGCTCTGCCACGCAGACAATTGCCCTCTGGTGGGAGCAGCCGCAGTGGGGGGGAGGCGCGCTCGATGACTTGACCGGCTATCGGATCATGCTGGGCGAACAGGGCGAAATCGCGACGATTGCCGACACCAGCTTCACGTATTCGGTGGAGGAATCCGGCGAGTACGATTTCTGGATTGTCGCCGTCTATGACGGGGGTGCGGCGGATTCGTCGAATCACGTCCGGGTGACGGTGAGTCTTGCGACGAATCCCATGGAGTCGGCGATTCCCGAGACGTTCTATCTGAGCCAGAATTTCCCGAATCCGTTCAATCCGACGACGCTGATCGAATACGGACTGGCGCATGCCGCCGAGGTCTCGCTGACGGTTTACGACGTGCTGGGGCGGACCGTCGCCGTCTTGCAGGATGGCAGTCAGGCGGCGGGAATCTACCGGGTTGCTTTCGACGCGCGGCGGCTGGGTTCCGGTGTTTATTTCTACCGGATCAAGGCGGGCGGATTCGAACAGATTCGCAAGATGCTGCTGATTCGATAGAAGAGGAGGTTGCCGAACCTCATCATGGCTCCCTGACTCCGGGTCGGCACGCTTGTTGCAAAAAGAAAGGTTATTCTCCACTCCGATCCGGCAGGAGCAGGACTTTCTGACAGCCTATGAAGATCAGACCACTGGCAACGATTGAAGTCGTTCCGACGCTCCCTGATGACATCTCGGGGCTGCGCGATCTCGCGTTCAATCTTCTTTGGTCGTGGAATCCCGACATTGCCGCGCTCTTTCGTTCGCTCGATGGCGATCTGTGGCAGGCCGTGGGACGCAATCCGGCGCGGCTGCTGCGGGAAATCGCGCAGCGCAAACTGGATCAGGCGGCGGCGAATCCCGCGTTTCTCGATCATTACAAGCGGTGCCGGAGTTTCCTCGAGCACTACATCCGCGAGCCGGCCTGGTTCGACAAGGTGTGCGGCCACACTCCGGTCAGCGAGATCGTTTATTTCTCGATGGA
>JAQTRJ010000188.1 GCA_028711875.1 bacterium
GAGAATACAGTCCGTGCGGGTCGCATTTTTCGAGCATCAGGCGGCGGAGCTCCTTGGCCGGAGAATCGGACGCCGCGCCGTTCAGGAGCGCGCCGTCGAAAGGAAGCACGCAGCCGGGCGCAGGGCGAGCGCCGAGTCCAAGCGCGATCTCATAGAGTTTACGCAGCAGTTCCTCGGCGTGCTGGACGGTGCGGGATTCGCCGTCGGGCTGGAGCGCCCAGACCTGCAACTGTCCCGACTCGACGGTCCCCCAGAGCGCGACGGGCAGATTGAACTCGCGTCCCAGATCGGCGGCGGCCTCTTCAAGTTCGGGCAATGCGGGCGCGGGCATTTTCAGACGGATGCCGGTGCGCTCGGGATAGAGCCGCGCCGCCGTGCGCGGAAAGCGGAACAGGTCTTCCCACAGCGCGCGGATGGCCGTCTCCTCACGCAACAGTTTCCCGCACGACGCCCACGCCTCGGGCACGCATTCCACGTCGTCGCCCCACTCCACCGTGAGCAGCACGCCCGCGCTCGCCGACACACGATGATCGTTTCCCTCGCGGAGAATGCGCGTGGCGATTTCGCCCCAATAGACGACCGTTTCGGGCAGCGGCGTCGCGGCGCGCAGTTCGGTCAGCGTTGCGACCGCCGCGTGCGCGTCGGGCAGTTCGAGCAGAATCGCCGAGCGCGCGGCGGGGCGCTGCGCAAGCTCGAGTTCGAGCGCGGTGATCACGCCCATCGCGCCGCGCGAACCGAACAGGAAGCCGCTGACGTCAGGCTCATTTTCGGTCAGACAGGCCGGGCCGCTGCGATAGGTTGTTCCGTCGAAGGCCATCCACTCGACCGCGCGCAGATGCGAGAGCGTTCCGCCGTCCTGCCAGGTGCGCAGTCCCTCCCAACCGAGCGCGATCATTTCACCCAAACTGGTCTTGGCGGGAATCGGCAGCAACGGCGGCCAGCGCAGGCTCGTGCGCGCGAGATCCACGGCGAGCGATTCGACGGACAATCCGCCATCCACATGAGCCGTGCGGCGCGCTTCCGAGATCTCCGGCGCGGCGGCGAGGCGCGACGTGAGAATGAGCAGATGCGACGCAAGATTTTTCACTTCGGCCGGACGGAGTCCCGACGTGATCGCGAGCCGCATTTTCTTTTCGATCGCAAACTCGATGACGGCGCGTAATTCTCCCCGGTTTCCCGGCTCGACGAGCAACTCGGGAAGATCGGCGCGGCTGAGTCGTCCGCTGAGATGCGGCAGAATCTCTTTCGCGCCGGTGAGCAGTTTGCCCTCGCGAATGTCCTTGCGCAGGCGGCTGTAGCGGTCGAAGAGGGGCACGGTCAGTCGTCCTTTTTGCCGGTCGAAGGGGCGGCCGGCGGTTCGCTGTGCGCGGTTGATTCTGCCGGTGCGGTGGTCGCGGGGGATTCCGACTTGCGCCGGCGCTCCGCCTCGCCGACTCCGCCGCCGCTGTCCTTACGCGCGTAGTCGGTGATGTAAAAACCGGTGCCTTTGAAAATCAGGCCGGTGCCGCCGGAGATCAATCGCTCGGCCTTCGCGCCGCAGACCGGGCAGACGCGAATCGGTTCGGCGAGAATGCTCTGGAATTCCTCGAAGCGGTGGCCGGCTTCACAGCGATATTCGTAGGTGGGCATGGGGTATTTTATCCATTGAATCTTTCGAGACAAAACGTTCCGGGCGGGTGATGCGCGGCTCCGATCACACGCGCCATGGATCATCGAGCGCTGAACCCGGCTCGGCGCGCCGTCATCGCAGGCGTCAGATGTCGTCCTGCCACTGGACGATGCGAAAGCGTCCGCCGTCGGGCTTATAGAGCGTAAAACGGGCGAAGCCCAAGAGCGGCGACAAGTCGTCCAGCAGCAATTGATACTGCACGCGGATTTCGAACACGCTGTCGGGCGTTTCGATGGACTCGAGCGCCGGCGACAGCCCGCCCCAGATCAGCGAGATGTTGTCGAAGCTGCGGAACATCCGGGAAGTGGCGCGCAGATCGGTTTCGCGGTACCATCCTTCGGTGCGCTGCAGGATCGGATCGTAGTATTGAAACTGGAAATCTTCGCTCAGCAGTTCGGCGTATTGCAGGGAATCGCCGAGCTGGTAGGCGGTCTGAAAATTCTGGAGCAGCTCGCCCACGGACGACGCGTCGGTCCACAGGGGCGCGCCGCCGCCGCGCAGCGCCGGAGCGAACGGATTGGCGCAGCCGCCCGCCAGCGCGCAGGCGAGCAGTCCGCCGATCAGCGCACCAACGACTTGAGATCGCTCCATGTGCTCTGCTCTTCCGTTCGCAAATCCCGCCAGCGATAGATTTGCCAATAGTCTTCTCCGCCGCGCCGCAGCATCAGATAGACCGTTCCCGCCATCTCGTGCGGGGCTCCGGGCAGCGCCGTTCCCGCGTGCAGCTCGTAGTGCGCGTGAATTTCCGTGACGTCGCCCAGCGGCGTCTCCTCGGTCACCGTGAAGACGGCGAAGAGTCCGCTGTCGGCGGGCATGACGCCGTCGCTGAACAGCGCCCGCGCGTGGCTGTTCTCCGCGTCGTAGTCCCAGTCCGCCAGCGACGGATCACGGCTGAGAGCGACCGGATCGGCTTCGAACATGAAATCGTCCGCGTCGAACGACCGCATGTAATTCACCGTGCTGCGCTCGAAAATCGCCGACGATACGTTATCAAGCACGTCCCGCGGTTCGCGCGGGGTTACCCACGTGTTGCGCGCGGAGTTGGGCGGCTCGGCATCGCGGGTCGTGAACAGATCGCAGCCCGCCGCCGCGCTCATGAGCACGATCATCGTTATGAGCCATCGGCATCCCGCGCGCGTCACGGTTCACCTCACCAGAAAGAAGGTAATAATCAGCACCGGCAGCAGGATCGGCAGCGTGTAGCGCCAAATGTAATCGATAAACGTGGGCGTTTTGAGCTTGGCGTGATCGCAAATGGACTTGCACATGAAATTCGGGCCGTTGCCGATGTAGGTCGCCGCGCCGAAGAACACCGCCGCGATGGAGATCGAACGCAGCAGATGCGAGTGTTCGGCGGCGAACAGCAGCACGTCGGGACGATGATCTATCGAAAGCCCGTGCAGTCCCATGGACGCCGTCAGGAAGTTCAAATAGGTCGGCGCGTTGTCAAGAAACGCTGAGAGCGCGCCGGTCGCCCAGTAGAACTGCGAGGCTTCGGTGATCCCCAGCGATTTCGCGTTGACCGCGAGCCAGTCGAGCGCCGGCACCATGCAGGCGAAGATTCCCGCGAACAGAATCGCCACTTCGCGGATCGGCGCGAACGTGAACTCGTTCAGGCGATGGATGCGCTTGGGCGTGGTCAGGTACGACACGACCGCCGCCGAGATCATCAAAAACTCACGGACGAACAGGGGTTTTTCGATAAACGCCGCGATGATGATAACGGCCGCGAATCCGAAATTCTGCGCGCCGTCGAAGCGCACCGTGTCACGCTGCTCGGCTTCGATGCGTTCGCGCCGCGAATGGCTTCGATACTCGCGGCGGTCCATGTAGAAAAACATCGCCAGCAGCACGGCGATGCCGATCGCCCACTTATAAATCAGATGCGTGAGCACCCAAAAGAACGGCACGCCCTTCAGATAGCCGAGAAACAGCGGGGGATCGCCGATCGGCGTCAAGGCTCCGCCGCAATTGGCCACGATGAAAATATAAAAGACGATATGGTAGGGCGACCAGCGCCACGAGTTGCCGCGAATATACGGTCGGATCAGCACCATCGCCGCGCCGGTGGTGCCGATCACGTTGGCCAGCACCGCGCCGACGGCCAGCAGCAGGACGTTTTGACCGGGCGTCAATTCCCCCGCGAGCTGGATATGAATTCCGCCGCTGATCACGAACAGCGAACCGATCAGAGCGATGAAAGAAAGATACTCGTGTCCCGTCAGCAGCATGCGCTCGCCGCCGCCGAAAAAGAACAGATAATAGCCGGCCACCAGCGCGCCCAGCGGCAGCGCCACCCACGGATAATTGCGTTCCCACCAGCGATGGGAGATCAGCGGAAACAGAGCGATGCAGAGCAGCAGCAGCGCGAACGGCAGCGACCATGCCAGCGCCGGGGCGCGGCCGATAACATTCGAGGCGGACAACAGGGACAACGCGAAAATCGGAGTTCTCCTTCGTCGGAAGTTGCGTCGGCGATTTTACGACGGACGGTCGTCGCCTTCCATCCGTTCCAGCAGCAGGCTCAGCAGCTCGATCAGCGCCGCGCTGCCGGCCGCGCGAAACGTTTCCTCGCGCCGCGTTTCACGGGGAATTTCCACGTGCAGTCCGCACGTCGCTACGGCGGGACGAAGCGAACCGTTCGTCTTCGCGGATTCGGCGCGCAGCTGCAATTCATCCAGCGGCTCGATGCGCAGTTCGGGAAGGAGCGGAGTGCGCACGCGGCGCGAGCGATAGACTCCGGCAAGTTCGTGCGCGAGATCGGATGTGAGGCCCACGGTCGCGATTTCCAGAAACGGCGTACGGCGATGAGAGTGGAATTCCACCAGCAAATCCATCGGCAATCCGGCGCGTCCCGAAGCCTGACGGAGCGCCGCGAGATACTGTTCATGCACCCGCCGCGCCCGCTCGGTTTCGCGCTCGGGTTTTCCCGGCCCGTTCGATTCAAAGGGACGATTGACGTGGATGTGACGGCCGATTGAAACCGGAATTCGCAAGCCGTCCTGATCGCGAAAATTCGTGGCGATCACCCGTCCCAGACCGAGCGTGCGCGCCGTGCGATTGCAGAAATACTCCGACCAGTTGTCGAAGCTGACGTGCGGCGCCGCCGCCACCGCCGATATGGAACGGGTGCACACGCCGCGGACTTCGATCTCTGCTGGAATCAACTCCTGTAATAATTGACGGGCTGCTTCGCGCGTCAGGATTTTTCCGCCGACCAGACGAAATTCCTCGTCATCGCCGGCCAGAAACGCAAACAGCTGCGCGGGGAAGTCGTCCGTCCGCGCCATCGCTGACTGAAACCATTTCCGGATTTTCCGAAGCGGGTTCATCTCGGAGGAAGCGAAGCATATCGAAGAAATGCACGAAGAATGTCGCCCGGTTGATAGCCGAATCCGTTTTCGTCCAGCGTGGATACCCGGCCTTCAGCGATATCGTCACGGCTCGCCCAGACAAAATCTGAGTGCTCTTCGCTGAGCCGCACCTCGCCCGTCCGGCACTCGGACAGGAAATTCATGCAGAGCAGTTCGGGCATCTGGCCGTC
>JAQTRJ010000189.1 GCA_028711875.1 bacterium
CGTGATCAGCGCGCCCGACTTCGCGCCCGCTTCCACCACCAGCGTTCCCTCGCAGAGTCCGGCGATAATCCGGTTGCGCTGCGGAAAGTGATGGCGGTCAGGCCCGGTCCCCAGCGGATACTCGGAAATGAGTGTTCCGCCCGCCGCCAGAATTCGATTCGCCAGCGCCGTGTTGGCCGGAGGATAAATCCGATCCACTCCGCACCCGAACACCGCTTCGGTCGCGAGTCCCGTCTCCAGCGCGGCTTCATGCGCGAATCCGTCAATCCCCGAAGCCAGTCCCGACACAATGTGGAATCCGCTGCCGCGCAATCCCAGAATCAAGTCCCGGACGATCCGCCGTCCGTAAGCCGTCGAGCTGCGCGTCCCGACCACCGCCAGCCGCCGCGCGTCCGCAGGCAATGTCCCGCGCAAAAAGAGAATCACCGGCGCGTCCGTCTCCAGCTCCCTCAGCTTCGGCGGATAGTTCTCATCCCAATAGGTGCGAATCTCGACCTTCGTCTCCGCCGCCTGCCGCAGTAGCCGCTTGCCTTCCGGATGATCGGGCCGCGCCGCGCGAATCCGAGCGATCACCGATGAATTGATCTTGGGAACCGTTTGCAGCTTCGCTTCCGATTGCCGAAACACCTCATCAGCCGTGCCGAACTGCTCGATCAGCCGAACCAGCGTGCCCGCGCCGACCCCATCCAGCAGCCACAGATTCAATAGGGCAATCCGTTCGCTCTCGCTGTCGGTCCAGAGGCTCATAAATCCTCGTCGTTTTCCGTAACCACCGGCGCGTGGCTGGGCGGGCGGAACTGGCTGGGCGCGGGAGCCGTCTTCAGCATCTCCGTGAGTCGGTCCACCAACGTTTCAAGTCCCTCGCCCGTTGCCGAAGAAATCCGCATCGTCCACGGTGCCCGAAGCCGTTTGCGATCTTCAGACAAGTCGCACTTCGAGAGCACCACCAGACTCGGCCGCTTCAGCAGGTCGGGATTCCACGCTTTGAGTTCGGCCTTCAGCGTGCGTAAATCGCGACCCGGATTTTCACTCGCGGCTTCCACGAGATAGACCAGCACCCGCGTGCGCTCGATGTGCCGCAGGAATTCGAATCCCAATCCTTTTCCCTCCGACGCGCCTTCGATCAGACCGGGAATATCCGCGAGCACGAAAGTCGTGAATTCAGTCGGCCGCACAATGCCCAGATTCGGAGACAGCGTGGTGAACGGATAGGCCGCGATTTTCGGACGCGCCGCTGTCAGCATCGAAAGCAGTGTGGATTTCCCCGCGTTGGGCAGTCCCACCAGCCCCACGTCGGCCATCAGCTTCAGTTCGAGCCACAGTTCGCGCTCCTCGCCCTCTTTTCCCTTCGTGGCCTTGCGCGGCGCGCGATTGGTCGGCGTGGCGAACTCGGCGTTGCCCAGTCCGCCCCGTCCACCCTTCGCCGCCACCATCCGCTGACCGGCCTCCGTCAGGTCAACCAGCAATGCGTCGCCCTCGAAAATTCGCGTCCCCACCGGAACCTTGATGAGGCAATCCTGTCCGGTGCGCCCGGAGCATTTCGATCCTTGCCCGTGCCGTCCGCGCTCGGCTTCGAACCGCGAGCGATAATGGAAATCGAGCAGCGTCTGAAGCTGAGCATCCGCTTCGAGAATCACCGATCCGCCGTGCCCGCCGTTGCCGCCGTCGGGACCGCCGCGCGGAATATACGCCTCCCTCCGGAAGGCCACGATCCCGTCGCCTCCGTCCCCGCCCTTCACCAAAATTTTTACTCGATCTACGAACACCGTGACGCGCGACGCTCCAAAAAAAATCCGCTTCGGCGCGATGCGCCGTTCGATACCCGAAGGGCCAGGTGCCGACTCTCAACACCTGGCCCTTCGGCCGAAAATAACGTCTCTCCTGTTCTGAAGAAGAGCCAGATTACTTCATCAGAACCATCTTCTTCGTCGCCGTCACGCCATCCACCGACACGTGGCAGATGTAGACGCCGCTGGCCAGATTCGACGCATCGAACGCCACGTTGTGCGCGCCCGCGCTCATCGTCTGATGGTCATACAGCGTGGACACGATCTGCCCGTTAACGTTGAAGACCTTCAGCGTGACCTGCGCATCCCGCGCCAGATCGAACACGATGTTCGTGGTCGGGTTGAACGGGTTCGGGTAGTTCTGATACAGACGGAACGACTCGGGACGCAGCGACTGGCTATGATCGTCCGTAATGGACAATCCGCACGGAGCCACCGCCATCGGATCGAGCGGGGAGTCGCGTCCGGGGAAGCCCGTCGAGTCCACGTGCAGCGCCGGATAATACGGGTCGTGCAGTTCCCACGTCAGTTCGTCAATCGGAATCCGCTGGAACTTCACCGGGTTGTTGGTGGCTGTTCCTTCTTCCTGCGGAATGCCGCCGGCGTCGAGATCGAGAATATAGCACATGTCAATGTAGCCGACGCCGCTGATATAGGTGATCTTCTCGTTGATGGTGATGTCGCGCTCGGATAGACACTGACCCGCCGGCGCGCTGATGCCGCCGTTCGTCGCGGTCACGTCAATACCCGCCGACCACGACCGTCCGCAGTTGCGCGAATACGTCACGTAGGCGTTCCCTTGCGGCCAACCCGCCTCCGAGGTCTCTTCCGGCTCATAGCGCTGATACGAGCAATACATGTAGCCGGTCTCCCAGTCCAACGACAGATTCGCGCGCTGCACGTGGCGCTGCCAGGCGCCCGGATCCACCCACTGAGCGCTGTCGCTCTCGAGATCGAACCAGCCGTGCACGACGTTGGAATACTCCTGATACTGCTCGTCCCAGTGCCAGATATCGGAGAACACGATGTTGATGAGGCCTTCGAGTTCATACAGGTAGCAGGTCGTGAAGCACGTGTGGAGTACGTCGTTGCCGTCGAACAGCGCCGTCATGTCGGTATAGACGCGGAACGTGTCGCGATCGCACACCAGCGTATCACCCGAGGCGCAATCCCAATCGGGATAGGCAAACTGGGTGATGTTCACTTCCGGCGCCCAGTTGAGGCCGCCGTCCTCGGAAATCATGTAGTACAGATCGTTGTTGTACTGGCTCGGACCCGGATCAATCTCGGTTAGATCGTCGCGGCTCTTCGACCACAGAATCGCTACCCGGTCCGACGTCTTCGACGTCACCACCAGCGGCGCGATCACCATGACCGTGTCAATCTCGAGATAGGCTGTTCCATCGCCCATGTCATCCCACACCACCTGGATTCCGGCGCCTTCATTGTCCCACGTGGGGCGGCCGCGCGAATAATAAATACGCTGAGGATCGCCGGCCTGGCCGGATGCCGGATTCTCCGTGGACACTATATGAATCGTGCTGTCCGTACCAATAGCGATCTTGGGCCAAAGGATTTCCACGGTCGAACCGTTTTCATAGATCCACGGCCGGGCCATCGTCGTCGTGAACGCGCTCAATCCCGGCATGAAGTCCATCGCAACCGCGCTGTGAGCGTTCGCATCCAGCGAAGAAATGATCTCATGGAACGTCGGGAAAATCCAGCCTTCCGGTAATCCGGCCATACAAGAATAGCCCGCGCGGTTCGATGAGTTCACCATCTGACCGGACGGCTGACCGCTAACCTGAAAGAAAAACTCCTCGGTAGACGGATCCCAAACGTTATAGTAGGCGTGACGAGCGCCCTCCACATTATTCGTCAATCCCCGCGTCCAGACTACGTGCACGTAACCGAAATCGTCGGTATAGATCATCTTTCCGGCGGTGCCGTTGTGCTGATAGTCGTAATAGGTGTAGCCCGCCGTAAACGTATCGCCGATCATGTCCAGTGTCTGCGGAACGAAGCGTCCCGAAGTTTCGGTTACCGGAACCATGATCGCCGGATCGGTGGAGCCGCCGCGCACCGGATAATTCTTGATCGGAGCTTTTCCTGTGCTTGCCATCGCTGTGGCCGCCACCAGCAATAGCGCAACCACAACAAACCACTTGCCTCTCTGCATGATCTCTCCTTGAACTTTCTGCGCATCCCCAAATTCCGGGGACCACCATGAAGTTTAAATTGAAATTCTCTTAACACACAAACTTAAGATACCATCGCCTAAAAGTCAAGTCATTATCCACCGATCAGGCCAATATACCAGCGGATCACCGTATCGCCAAAATACAAACTGATAATCATCGCCACGGCCAGAAACGGCCCGAAAGGCAGCGAGCGACCACTAATTTTGCGACCCGTTAAAGCCAGCGGCAAGGCCGCCAATGTGCCCAGAAGCGATGCAGCGAAGATCATGAATATTGTGAGCTTCCATCCAAGATACACTCCTGCCATGATCCCAAAAACAACGTCACCGCCGCCCATCGCCTCCCGTTTGAAAAGAGCCTTGCCACCAATCATCATCAGCATGAAAATGGCAAATCCTACAGCCATCCCAAGCAAACTATCGGCCAGCGGTCTCATTGCGAACGCGATAGATCCAATAAGTCCAATAATTGCAATAGGTACCGTGATAGCAAAAGGCAACAGCCAGTGTTCCAGATCAATGATTATCAAGGCCAAGAGCGCAATAAATAACATGCCATACGCAAAACCTGCATATGTGAACCCCCATGCACTGACAGCAAGCACAGCCAGCCCTGCTGACCCAAGCTCCACCGCCGGATAGAGCCAGGATATCCGCGAGTGACAGCCACGGCAACGCCCGCCCAGCAGAATCCAGCTCAGAACAGGAATGTTTTCCCACGGCCGGATCCGCCGCCCGCACGCGGGACAGCGCGACGGAGGACGAACCAGCGACTCCTCACGCGGCAGACGATAGATCAGAACATTCGCAAAACTACCCACGCATGATCCAAGAATCACCGTCAAGGTGTAGATGATCCATCCCGGCAACGGTCCCCAGGGCGTCTCGCTGATCATCGTTTCGGCTCCATCGCTTGAAGAATCCAGACAAAAACGCCGCGGCCGGAATACTCCGGCCACGGCGAACTCACAGTCTCACACCGGCCTGGCCACGCCGTCAAGCACCCGATTGGACCGCGCGACCCAGCATGAACACCGGCAGATAGATCGAAATAAGAATAGTGCCGATCACGCCGCCGATCATGATAATGAGCAGCGGTTCGATGAGCGCGGTCAGCCGCCCGATCGTCGCGTCCACCTGCTTCGAATAGAACTCCGCCACCTTTTCGAGCAGCCGATTGATTTCGC
>JAQTRJ010000190.1 GCA_028711875.1 bacterium
AAGGAGAAAATGCGAACAAGCGACAATACGAAAACGGAAAATTCGCCGCGGCGGCCGGGTGCTTGGCCCGACATCGCAGCGCTGTGCCGCTACGGCAGCACAAGCACGAGATCAATCCGGCGGTTGCGCTGGCGGTTTTCCGCGCCGTCATTGGCAACCAGCGGACGACTCTCGCCGAAGCCGACGGATTCGATCTCACCGGCGGGCTTCTTCATTTTTTGAGTCAAGTAGTCGGCGACTTGTTGCGCGCGCGTTTCGGAAAGTTTCTGATTCGCGTCGGCTCCGCCGCCAGTGTCGGTGTGTCCCTCGACGCGAAGTTTTGCACCGGGAAACTGCGCCAGGGCGACCATCGCGTGGTCGAGCAGAGAACGGTGCGCCTTGGTCAGCGCGGAGGCTCCGGCGGCAAACTGCAATCCCTGCAGCCGGACGATGATCGTGCCGTCGGGGGACGGCAGCACCACCGCTTCGCCGGGCTTGAACGCGTCCTGCGCGCGGGCGATGCGATCGGCGGTTTCCGCTTGCGTTTGCAGCGCCACCCGCGCCGACGCCCGCTGATCCTCCACGGTCACCACGCGATTTTCCAGCTCGCGAATGCGATTCTGCGCATCGGCCAGTCCGGTTTGCGCGTCAGCAAGCGAGGATTCAAGTTCCGTGAGCATGATTTGCTGATCGGCGGCGCGCGTTTGCAGCGAATCGAAGCGCGCGTCGAGCAGGGCGAACAGCCGCTCGTGATGCGCGACGCCGCACGTGCCGGAGTCGAGTTCGCCGTGGAGCGCGGCCGCCAGTTCGTCCAGCAAATCTTCATAGGGCAGCAGCGCGGCTTCCCAGGGCGTCTTCGAGCGCTGCGCCGCTTCCACGAGCGCGAGCAGCGCCTGCATGCGGCGGGCGGTCGCCGCCGCCGTTTCGGCTTCGACCTGCGCTTCGTCGGTTTTTCCCTGTGCGAGCGCGGCCTCGGCCCGGCCGATCGCCTGAGTCGCGCGCATGAGCAGCCCCGGAAATTGTTTTTCGGCTCCGCGCCGTTCGGCCTGCTCGATCAGATGGCGCGCGGGATCGAGAATCGTGGAGCGAATCGCTTCGAGGCGGGCGGCGCGATAGGTTCCGATGATGTCGTCGTCGTGGGCGGCGGCGGCCGGGCCGCGCTGCTCGGATTTCCGGAGCGCGGAATGCAGGAGGTCTTCGGCGCGCTTCCAGGACGCGGGACTCAGAGAATCGGCTCGAGCGTCGAAGGCGGCGTCGCGTTCGATCAGCGCGTCGCCGAACGTCTGACGGGCGGCGGCGGCGGTGCGGCGGGCGGCTTCGAGTTCATCGAGGGCGCGGAGCAGCGTGAGGCGGATCAGGTTTTCCTCGCGGTTGTCCTCGATCAGTTTCCGGGCGGTGTCGCGCGAATCGCAGGCGCGATTATACTGTCGGGGAGCGAGCAGATCGAGTTCTTCAAGCGCGGAGACGGCGAACGCTTGTTCGAGTCGCTCGCGCAGGTCGGCGACGCTCGCGGAATCGTCGGAAACGGCGGGCTGGGTTTGTCCGGCGAGCGACGCGGCCAGCACACCGAGCAGACACAGCGCGCTCAGGATGCGCGGCAGAGACAGGGAAGAGTTCATTCGGATTCCCGGGGTGGAGTTGTACTCATCATGATCGGCGCAATATCTTCTTCGCGCACCCAGCCGGCTTGGAAACCGACCTTCACGCCGCGTTCGTCCTCGCCGAGATACGTCAGCATGACGTTCATCAGGTCGCCGGGCGTCATCCGGCCCTGCATGGGCACGTTCAACCGGGCGAAACAGGGAGAATCGCAGTTCCATTTCCAGTCCGACCACTCGCCCTGATGAGCGGCCCAGTCGTAAGGATTCACAAAGCCCTCGATGCCGGCCGGCGCAATGACCTGATACCAGCGTCCGACTTTGGCGCGCACGTCGCTGGGAACGCCGCCTCGCAGCGATTGGAATTGAACGGCTTCGCCCGCGTCGGGATCGCCTCCCGGAAATGTTTTCCAGTAGATCCAGCAGCCCGTGGGCGACGCGTAGGCGCGCGACTCCCAGGCCTGCGGACGGCGGTTCGGCTTCCACACGCAGGCCGCGCGGTCGGTGGCGAGCAGCAGCGTGTCGCCCCACTGGTCGGCGGCGACGATCAGCGTTCCGGGCAAATCCTGAGTGTTCAGAGAGATTTCGGACGTCCCGCCGTTGGCGGCGGACACGGAGATCATGCGCGAGGTTGTGGCCACGCCGTACTCGTAGCGATTGGCGATCAGGTAGATCGAATCGCCGCGCGCACCGATCCAAAACGGACGATAGCCCGAGAGCGACGAGGTGTAGAGGCGGCCGAAGCGCTCGAGCGCGGGATCGTACCAGCCGATTGCGGCGGCTTCGGCTCCGCCGACCGTATCGCGCAGATGCAGGCCGAACCAGACTTTCTGATATTGGGCGACCATCGGCCCGGTGGTTTCGAGAAGCGCCGGTTCGTGGATCGGACGCGCGGGAGTCCGCGGCAGGCAGTCCACGGCGTCGGGCGTGGGCGGCGGCAGCGCGAGAAATTCCTCGTCGGAAAAACCGCGGATTTCCAGAAGGCCCGCGCCGTGGATGCGATAGTAGAGTCCCCACATTTCGCCGGCGATGGCCGGCGGACGCTCGGCGGGCAGATCGAGCGAATCGGTGGGGACGGTGGTGAGATTGGCGACCGTGGGAAGATAAACGGCCGTCCAGCGGTCGCTCGAGAAATAGGCCAGCCGCGCGTCGTGGCGGATTTGCGGAAACGAGAGGAGCCACGGCTCATCGGCGAAAGCCGCCAGCGGGAGCCAGACCGCGACGGCCAGCATCAGCCGGAAAAAAGGTTTGCGCATGGGCAGTGACTGAGAGGATGAACGTCCGGGCGGGACGCGGATTCAGAACACTCGTTCGAGCAGCATCCGCAGAAGAATCACCAGAATCGCGGCCAGAATCGTGCGGATGAAACCGATTCCGAGGCCGATCCACAGAATGAAAAAGTTGATGACGAACACCACCGCCTGCGACAGCCAGAAGTCGCCGACCACCGCCTGCGCGCCGCCCGAGACGAACGCGAGCAGCGCGACGGTGATGAGCACGCGGATGATGCCGGGCGCATCCTCGCGGCGGCGGGCCACGAGCATGCAGGCGACGTAGTAGAGAACCGCTTCGGCCAGAAGATGGAGGATGCGCATGAGTTTTCGGCGAACGGGTTTCGGCCGGGTTGTGCGCGGCGAGTGATTCGTGAGACCAAGCGAACGAGCGTTGATCCGTCTGGGCGAAGCGCTATGGCAGATAGACCAGCTTGATCGTGGCGCGCGACGACGGGCCGTCGAGCCGCGCGAAATAAATTCCCGAGGAACGGCGGTGGAAATCGAGAGTTTCGATCGCGATTCCCGCCGCAAGGTTCAGCGTTCGGGACTCGATTTCGCGCCCCAGAGGATCGAAAACATGCAGCGCGTACCGGCCGGGCGCGGGCGCAGTCAGACGAAGCTCGACCGCCGCGTTGAATGGATTCGGGTATGCTTGCAGAGACAACTCGCGCGGCAGTGGAGCGTTGGGAATTTCCGAAGCGGACAAGGGATCATAGGACAGCACCGACACTCCAGTGCTGTGCGCGACGACGACCAGCGGCGTCGCACCGGCCTCGGCCAGCGCGGCTCCGGCGGGTGTTCCCGGCACGGCGGCTCCGTCTACAAACTGCGGCGTGTTCTGTCGTTGATCGAGATAATAGACCGATCCGTTGGCCAGCGCGGCAAAACAGAAGCCGCTGCCGCCGGCCAGCGCGCGAATCGCGGCAGGGGCAGTGTATTGCCCGGCCAGCGTGTACGTGGACACGTGAATCGCCGTCAGCGTGGCCTGATTGACCGCATTCACGAACGGCGAAGCGAGTTCCACGGGCGAAAACAGCGAACCGCCGTAGGTGTCGTCCAATTCGAGTTCCAGCGTCGTGTCTCCGCCGCTGACATGCCGGACGATTTCGAGCCGCAGCACTCCGCCGGTTGTGCCCACGTGGAGGAAGTTCGGATCGCTGTCGAACTCGATCCAGCGCGCCGCGCAGGTGTAGGTGTCGAGAACGTCCATGGCTGACGGAGTGCGCGCGCCGACCAAAACGACTTGCGTCTGCGTGGCGACCGCGGCCAGCGTATCGTGGGCTGACACGCCCAAGCAGGCTGCGTCGAGACTCAGCGAGCCGGCCCACGTTGGAGCCGTGGGAACGGCGATGTTCACGATGAACAATTGGCCAAGCCCCGCTGCCAGAAACGCGTAGTTCCCGGCCATGGAAATCGCGTTGACTTCCCCGGACACGGCGAGCTGTCCGCGCAGCACGGGTCCACCGGGATTGTTCACGTCCACCACCGAAAGATTGCCGGTCGCGCCGACGTAGGCGTAGCGCCCGACGGCGTCAATCGCCGTTCGCCCCGCCAGATTCAGTGTGCCTTCCAGCGTGAGGCTCTGTGCCCATGCGCCACCGGCAAGCAGCAGCAAGCACATCGTCGCCATCGCGGCCGGGGAACTGCGTCGTCGCATGAATCGCCCTCGCTTAATCCGAACCGCCGTCGCGGTCAAAAGTAGCAAAGAATTCGGCCAGTTGCAAGCGCCGCGCCGCCGCCGGTTGCGACAGCGGGGGCGGTTTCGTATATTGAATCAGGACATTTCACTGCCGCGGCGGCCGCTTGCGCCCGCCCGCATTCACCATGATCCTCGAACAAATCTCCACCGCGGGCGACCGCAATTTCGGCTACCTGATCGCCGATGAGGACGCGCAGCTCGCGGCGGTCGTGGACCCCTCGGGCGCGCCGCAGAAATTCGCCGATCGCATCCGCGAAACAGGCTTCGCACTCCGCTGGATCATCTGTACCCATCACCATCGCGATCACACCGAGGGCGCGCGCGAACTCAAGCTCCTCGTCAATGCGCCGATTGCTCTGCATAAGTCTGCGCCGGTCGCGCACGACGTTGAGCTCGAAGACGGGCAGGTGTTGGAGCTTGGTTCGCTCAGACTCCGCGTGATTCATACTCCGGGGCACACGCCGGACAGTATTTGCCTGTACTTGCCCGGTGCGCTGCTGACCGGCGACACCCTGTTCGTCGGCAAGGTGGGGGGGACGGATTTCGCGGAGGGGGCACGCGAGGAGTATCGCAGCCTCCACGAGAAAGTTCTTGTTTTACCGGATGATACGAAGGTCT
>JAQTRJ010000191.1 GCA_028711875.1 bacterium
AGGCCGCGGTGGCTTCGACAATCTGCACGTACGGCACACGGAAAAAAAGACCGCCGCCCGCCGCCGCGCGTTCGTCGCGCAGTCCGTTGTACTGCAATTCCGCCCGCTGCGCGAACAGCATTCCATAGATGCCGAACGGCCAGCGCTGGCCATAGCGGCCGAGCAGCGGAACATCGTAGGTGGTTTCGCGCGTGATCGGAAACCGCAGTTCCACGTCGCCCAGCAGATAGTCTTTGGACAGCGTCTTCACTCCGGTGTAGCCGCGCAGCACGGTCCCGAATCCGGTGAAGTAGCCGGCCCATCCGGGGGTACTCGATGTGGCGGTGGCCGCGTGGAATCGCAGGGCGAGTGTCGGCGCGCGCGGAGCGTCGCGCAGCGGCAGATAGCCGCGCAGCTCGAACTGCGAACGCAAAAACTGCTCGTCGCCGCCCGCCCAGTTAGTCGTGGCGCGAACATAGGTTCCGCGCGTCGGATACCACTCCACGTCGCGGTGGTCGAGCACCACGTACGGCGAGAGCCACACGGTCGCCGACGCTTTCCGTTGCGTCCCCCCGGGGTGTTCTTTGCGGATGCGCCAGTAGGCGGCGGTGAGTCCGAGCCGGCGCGGCGCGCCGGCGCGAGTGGACACGTCGAGCTCGTGCTGCTGGGATCGCATGTAGGCGGTGGTGTCGTGCACCGCCCACTCGCGATCGGAAATGCGCAGATTATTCCATCGAACGCGCACGGCGATCGGCAGCCGCGGCGCCAGCCAGCGCGAGTCGTAATAGAGCGAAAAGCCGTCCGACGCGCCGAATTGCCCGAAGAGCAGCAGCCGGTCGCCCGCACCGCGGAAATTAAAGTGAGCGAGTCCCGCGTACAGCGTCGCCTTGTCAAAGAACGTGCTCGGATCGCTCGCCACTTCCGAGAACGTCCCTTCATTGAATTCCACGGAGCCTACCGGCAAAATCGGCCACGTCTCGCGCAGGTCCACAGTGACCGCGCCTGCACTGTCGGCAGTCACGTGCACGGAATTTAGAAAAATCAAATTGTGCAGACGATTCTCGGCGCTCGCGAGATCCGTCTGTGCGAGCGTGTCGCCCACGTTGAAGCGCAGTTCGCGGCGGATCACCCACTCGCGCGTGCGCAGCGCGCCTTCGATCCGGATCGCCGACACGATCACGCTGTCTTCAGCCCGCAGCAGCGCAGGGAACAGCAGAAACAGCGAGACCCAGATTCGCAGAGTCATCTCCAGTCCACCTGCATGAACAAATCGAAGGCCGAACTTTGCGTGCCGTTCTGCTGCGCGCGCAGCTTGAGCCAATTGAGCAGCCGATATTCCACGGAGACTTCCTGCCCGGTTTGCAGTTGTTCCACGGGTTGAATCACGCGCATGAACAGCCGATCGGTCACGTAGGTTCCCACCTCCAGTGAACCGCTCGACAAATCGCCGAGTCCGCCTTCGCCGGGGCGATATTCGAACACGTCAAGCCCCGCCCACTGTCCGATAAGACCCGAGAGCTGACTGGTCGCCGCGTTGGCCGCCGCGCCTTCCACCGCGGCAGAGGTGGGGCCGAGTCCGACTCCCGATCCGCCGGCGCGCCAGCGTCCCATGAACAGAGCGAGGATCACCTGATCGGGCGTCATGCTCTGTCCGTCGGGATCGGTGCCGGTGAGTTCCACCTGCGTTTCCGCCAGCGGGCCGTAGATACGGACCTCGATGGTCGTTCCCTGCGCGGTCAGTTGGGGACTGGTGGCGCGGATGTCGAGCGTCGGATTGTCCACCGGCCCGTCGTAGCGAACCGTGCCCTCCGTCACGCGCAGAGCCTTTCCGAGAAATTGCAGACGTCCCTCGCGCACGGCGATGTCGCCGACGATGGACGGATCAAGCCCCGGACTTTTCGTCAGCCACAATTTACCGGAGAGTTCGATGTTCACTCCGTTGCCGCGCAGCCAGCAATTCCCGGGAACGTCCACAACGAGTTCATGCGACATCGGGATGTAGAGTTCGGAGAGCAGAAAACCGGGCTCGGCCGTGTCGCCGCGCAGTTTGGCCAACTCGGCGTCCAGATCAATGTCTTCAATGGTCTTGGTCGTGGCCTGCGTGATGCGATAGAGAACGTGGTCGGTCTGCACGTTGCCGCGCGCCGTCAAACGGTTCAGCGGACCGCTGACTGACACGTCGCCCGAGGCTTGCATGGTCATCTGCGGACCGCGCACCGCCTCGAAATTCTCAAAGGCGAGCTCCAGATTCAGCTCGCTCGGCAGCGGAAACGCCATGATCGCCTGTCCGCTTCCCGAGAGCGTGCCGCCCGAGCGCGCGTCGAAACGTGAAATCCGCAGCGTATCGCGGTCGAGCCGGCCGATAATGGTGACATCGCGATAGTCCACGCCCACCCGCGAATCGCGATAGCGTGCACTGTCCACGTCGAACGTTCCCTGCCAGTCGGGCGCGGCCGGCGTGCCGCAAAAGGTCAGATCGCCGGAGAGCGTGCCCCCGAGTTCCATTCCAAAGGGAAGATAGGGATTCAGCTTGTCGAGTGGCTGCGTGAGAATCTGCACGTCGCCGCTCATCGGCAGGCTGTCGGCGAGCACGATCCCCTCCGCCGCGGAAATGCGCAGCGGCAATTCGCTCGAGAAAATCGTCAGCGTGTCGCCCAGCCAGATCAGAAATCCGTCTGCGGACGTCCCGGCGCGATCCACGATGGCTTGCAGCCGCACCTTGTCGGCCAGCGGCGTGCCGTCGAGAACGACGCTGTCGGCGGAGAAAAACAGATCGCCGATCATCGCCGTATCCGGCCCGGTGATTTGCGCGCGCAGGTTCATACGGCTGTCGGGAATGGAGACCGGCAGCAGACTCGCCAGAGCGCCGGTCCGCAGCCCCGAAAGTTCGATCGCCAGGTCCTGCTCGCCGTGCCGTCGCAAGGAACCGCTGGCGCGTAGCACGCCCATCGGCGAGCGCAGCTGCAGCCAATCCACGTCGGCGCGTCCGTCCGCGAGCGTAATCGTGCTGACGCCTTCCGATTCGCAAACGATGCCGAACATCTCGGCGCGCATGCGGTCCAATGTGACGGTCAGTTCGTTGTCGCGGCGGCTCACGTCGAAAACGGCAGCCAGCTGCAGGCTGTCGGCGCGCGCCCGAAGATCCGCGATCACTGACGCGCGTTCGGGCGTGGCGTCGAAGGCCAACGAAATCGAATCCAATTTCTGCTCCGCCGCGCACAGCGTCTCCGCGATCAGCGTTCCCCGGACGCGCAGCGAGTCCAGACTGGCTTCGGCGATGTCCACCTCGGCGTGCTGGAGCGTGAGATCGTCATAGCGAAAACTATCGAGCCGCGCATCGCCGCGCGCCAGTACTTGCGCAAGCGAATCGCCCGTCAATCTGGCATGGCCCGCGAAGGCGGCCGCGACGCTTCCGGCGAAAGTCTCGGGAAGCTCGGTAAATGTGGCCAGCACGGGGCGGGCGACGGCGAGATCGGGAATCTCGATGCGCAGGGCGTAGGCCAAATCGCGTCCGCGTCGGGCCTGTGCGCGCGCGCCGATCACTCCGCCCGGAATCGCGCACATCAGAGTATCGAGCCGCAGAGAATCCCCCTGGATTTCCGCACTCGCCTCGAGCGCCGCGACCTCGTAACGGCCCAAGCGCACGGTGTCAAGACGCACCTCGATCCGCGTCTTCAACTGTTCGGGATTCAAGACGTAGCTGTTCACATGAAAACCGCCCGAGAGCGGCGCCAGCGAATCGGGAACCTCGCGGACGAAGTGATGCAAATTCACCCGCCGGAATTCCGCCGTCGCGTCCACGCGCGTTGTCATGGGATCGAGACCGTGCGCGCTTCCCGTCACGTCGAGCGATCCGAATCCCGTGTCGCTGAAAAACCGCACGGACGCCACGGAATCGAGCGTGCTGGCGGTGCATTCCGCATAGGGCAGACGATACGCTCCGTAACGGCAGTCTGTGAATTCCGCGGCGACGTTCCAACCGTTGAGAATCGCGTCGTCGTCCGTCTTCGAAAAACGAATAGTGCCGTTGATCTCGGCATCGTTGTCGAACGTCGCGAAATTACTGGGGGTGACGCGCTGCAAATGAAGTTCGCCGTGTCCCGCGAGCGTCAGAGGCGGGAAGGGAATCGTCGCGGTCGCGGCGATGTTTCCCAATCGCGAGGCGGCAAAGGTCGCATCCATCCACAGCGAATCGGAGAACGACTCGTAGCGTGTCCGAAACTGACAATCGCCAAGCGCGCGAGCCGCCGCGGGCACGCTCGACAGAAACGCGGAATCGGCACGGAGCGCGAGTTCACCCTGGAGCGCATTCAGCGGCTGGCCGAGGAGGAGCGAACCCGCCGCCGCGAGTTCCAGCCGCTCGGGCGCGTCGAAATGCATGTCGTACTTCGCGGAATCGTTGCCGTAGGTGGCGCTGGCCGCAAGCGACCACTCGGGGAGCGTGATCTCGATATCGGGAAGCTCAGCCCGAAAATCATGCCCGCGAATCGTGACGGTATCGGCGCGGAGGATCCACGCGCTGGGGGAAGTTGTCGGATCCGGCGGACGCGGATGCCGCGAAGACAACGCCCGTTCGAGATTGGACGCGCCCGAAGAATCGAAGGACACATTCAACCGAAGCGAGCCGACAGCAAGCTCGCGGACGTGAATGGAATCGTGGAGCAGAGCGGGAAGGCGAACGCGCGCGCGAAGCGAATCGAAGGCCAGAACCACGCGGCCGGAGTCGTCGGCGAGCGACACGTTCCGCAGCACGATCCGTCCGTCGGGGCGGACGTGAGCGCGCTCGAAAGCCAGTGTCCCCGTCATGTCGGCGGCTGCGGCACGAAGAATGCGGCGGGCTGCGGCGGTTTGCACTCCCGGCGTGAGCGCGAGTCCGAGACCTCCGGCAATCAGCACGAAGAGTGCCAGCAGGAACCACGCCGTGATCTTGAGAAGCCGCGCGCGCATCAGAACGGAGTTCCCAGAGAGAAATGCAGAGCCCACGGCCGCTCGTCTTCGGGATTGGGGCGAAGCTGATGGGCAAAATCCACCCGCAGCGGCCCGACCATCGTCAGAAACAAAAGCCCTGCGCCCGCCGACGGATAGAGGTCCAGCGGTTGGCACACGCGTTCGTTTTTCCAGACGTTGCCCGCGTCGCAAAACAGCGCCAGCGTGACCGGCCCCCAGATGTTGTGCCGCAGTTCGCTGG
>JAQTRJ010000192.1 GCA_028711875.1 bacterium
TGTATTTGTCCCGGGATCGCGACGCCGTGGAAAATCGTCTCGCCGCAGCCCGCATCGCCGACAACGAACCGATCGAATCCATTCTCCCACCGTCGAACCTGCTGAGCGATTCTCTGTATTACTGGCGCGTGACGGTGCGCAATGTTCTGGGCGAAACCCACGGCCCCGTCTGGCAGTTCACCACCGGATTCGGGCCGCTGGCCGGAAGCTACGCCGTGGGCGCGGGCGGCGAATTCGCCTCGCTGCAGGACGCGCTGTCGGCGATCCAAATCACCGGCATCGGCGGTTCCACGACGCTCACACTGAGCGGCGGCGTTTACGACGCTCCGCTCGTCATCCCGCCGATAGCCGGAGCCGGCGAATCGTCGCGGCTGACGATCACCGCCGCCGATTCCCTGACTCCGCCGCTCCTATGCAGCGCCAGCGCAACCGACAGTTCGGGAGTGATTTTCGACGGCGCGAGCTGGGTCACGCTGCGCCGCGTCCACATCGCGTGCGGCGCGGGAGCGAAACACGCCGTGCTTCTGCGCGCGGGCGCCCGCGCGAGCGAGCTGCGCGACGCCGTCATCACCGGTCCGGGCGCATCCGTCGCGTCCGGCTCGTGCGTTTTTCTGGCCGGCGGCAGCGGCGACGACAACGTGATCGCCAACCTTCACCTGCGCGGCGCGATGTACGGCATCCGCATCGAGAGTCCGGAAGGATCGCGCGCGCAGGGCAACGAGATTCGCGACTGCCGCATAGACAGCGTGCAGTTCGGCGTGCAATTGATCCGGCAGGCGGATTGCCGCGTGCGGGGCTGCGACATTGATCCCAACGCCGGCTCCTACAACGAAGTCAACGGCATTCGCGTCGGCACCACACTTCCCGGCGACACGATCTTCATCCACCACAATCAGATTGATCAGGTCACCACCGCCGGAGTGTACGCGGTGGGAATCCGCGTCAAGACCGATTCCGCCGCCGCCGTCGTGCGGCTCTACGACAACGTTCTGTTCGACTTTCGCCCGTCCGGTTCGGCCCAGACGCGCGCGTTGTTTATCTCGTCGGGACGGGTGGACGCCACGGCCAACAGCATTCTGATCGGCGATCTATCCGCCAGCGGCGCCGCCTATGCCGTCTATCACGGGGCGCTCGCCGCGCAGGGCAGCCTGCTGCTGCGCAACAGCATTCTGGCGAATCTCGAAAGCTCGAACACCGCTTACAACGTGTTCTGCATGTCCGCCGCCGCCGCGCTGATGTCCGACCACAACGTTTTCTTCGGCACCGGTTCGAATTATCGCCTCGGCCGCTGGGGCAGCGATCAGTCCTCGCTCGCCGCCTGGCAGTTGGCGACCGCCGGCGACGCGCACAGTCTGGAAGGCGATCCCGGATTCGTCGCCGCCACCGATCTCCATCTGACCGCCGCCAGCGAACTCGCCCATCAGAACGGCGCGGTGGTTTCCTATCTCACCGATGACATAGACGGCGACGCGCGCCGCATTCCACCCGATCGCGGCGCTGACGAATACGAGTTCGCCGCTCCCGCCGCCGATCTGGCGGTGATCGCGTTTCTCGATCTGCAGGAATCCTACTCCGAACAGCACGGCCACGTCCTGCGCGCAGTCGTGCAGAATCGCGGCTCGGCCGCGCAGGTCGGAGTGCCCGTCGAGCTCCGGTTCGAGGGCGATTGGCAGGACGAAGCCACGGTCAGTCTCGCGCCGCTCGCGTGCGACACCGTGTCCCTGACGTGGTTCACTCCGGCAGCGCCCGACACCGGACGGCTCGAAGTCCGTTGTTTCCTCTCGGGCGATGCGCGTCCCCCAAACGACAGCCTGTCCGCGATTGTCGCCGTGGTCTCCTCGCCGCTTGCCGGCACCTATTTGCTGGGCGGAACGAACGCCGATTTCGCCACCTTCGCTCAGGCGACCGCCGCGCTCCAGACACGCGGCGTGTCCGAGCCGGTCACGTTTCTGGTGCGTTCGGGCGTTTACGGCGAGCAAGTCACGCTTCCGCTCGCCGTTGGCGCGTCGCCGGAGTGCCCGATTCATTTCCAACCCGAAGAGTCGCTCGGCGTCGTTCAGATCACCACCGCCCAGATTCCCGCCACTGTCGTGTTCAACGAGGCCCACTACGTCACCCTCGACGGATTCTCGATTCAGACGATCAGTCCCAACGTCACCGGCGCGCTGTTCAGTTCGAATTCCGACAGCAACGCTATCACCCGCTGCACGTTCACCGGCAACTGGCTCGACGCCAGCACGTCTTCCGGCATTCGCGTTTTTGGCGGCGGCAATCACGGCAACCGAGTATCGGACGTGACCATCGGCGGCTTCTATTACGGAATCCGCGCCGAAGGTCTGGCGTCCGCGCCCGATACCGGAACCTGCATCGAAAACTGCGCGATCACCACGTCCCGCACCGCCATTCGCATGGCCTATGAACACGCGGCGCTGATTCGCGGCAATCAGATTCAAACCGGATATCCCGGCGCAACCGGTGCGTGTTACGGAGTCTATCTCGGGACCGGCAGCGCCGGGCAGACTGTCACGGTTGACGGCAACGCCTTCGTCGGCGGCCGCGGCGCGGCCGCCTGCTGCGCCATCTACTCCGTCACCGGAAACGGCACGGCGATCCTCCGCAACAATATGATCGCCGGTTGGAACGTTACCGGCGGCGATCCCGTCTATGGAATTCTGATCGGCGGCGGCACCGCCGACGTGCTGTTTAACAGCCTGTGGATGAACGACGTGCCGGGCAGCGGCCCGGTCATCGGCATCGCCGACAGCGGCTCCGCGATCGTGACCGTCCGCAACAATGTCTGTCAGGTCAGCGAAGCGCAGAACCCGGCCTGGTGTCTGTCGCACTTGGGACAAACCCTCGTTTCGGATTTCAACGCGTTTCATCCGTCGGCGATCAATCCGCTGCTCCGGCTCGGCCGCTGGCATACTGCCGACGCCCCGGCGCTGGCCGACTGGCAAACGCTGTCGCTCCTGGACGCGAGCAGCGTGTGGGGTGATCCCGGCTTTCGCGATTCGCTCGATCTGCACGTGAGAATTCAAGCGCCGCTGCTGAGCGGACGGGGACAAGCGCTGGCGTCGGTCACCGCCGATTTCGACGACGACGCGCGCAACGATCCCCCCGACATCGGAGCCGACGAATACCGCTACAGCGCGACGGCTGTGGATTGCGGCGCGGCTTGGGCGGAGATTCCCGAGGCTCAATACTCCGCCGGCGCGTTCTGTCCGATGGCCATTCGCGTGGTCAACTTCGGCGCGTACGCCGTGGACAGTCTGCATGTCAGCCTGTCTTTCGACGACGACGCCGGCCCCGATACGGTGATCGCGCTCGAAGCGGAAACGGCCGACACCGTGCTGCTGTCGTGGCGTGCGCCCGACGTGGAGTTGCGAACGGGACTGCTGATCGCGCGCTGTGCCACCCGGAGCGACGTCACTCCGCAGAACGACAGCGTAGCCGCCGAGGTGCGGGTGGCTGGACTGCCGTTGTCAGGACGCTACGTCGTCGGAATGGATCCGCTGGAAATCGTTCCCCGTCAGTTCGCGACGCTGGCCGAAGCCGTGGATCATCTTCACTATCGCGGCGTCAATCGCCCGGTCACGCTGGAAATGTCGGGCGGCGAACACGCGGGACCGCTTCAACTGACGGAAATTCCCGGCGCGAGCGCGGACCATCCCATCGTGCTGCGTGGCTCTGTGTCCGAGGCCAGCCCGAGCGCGATCCGCAGCGAATCGGGAGCGGCGGCGGTGAACCTCTGCGGAACGGATTACATCTCGTTCGAACATCTCCACATTCAGGCCGCCGGGAGCTGCACCACCGCCGTCAGCCTGAGCGACAGCGCTTGTGATAACCGCTTCTTCGACTGCGAGATCGTCGGTGCCGATTCGTCGAATCTGCACACGGCCGGACTTCGCATTGCGTCCGACGGCAGCGGCGAAAACCTGTTCGAGAATCTCACGATCAGCGGCGCTTTCTACGGCATCGTCTTCTCCGGCGGCAGCGGCGATGAAACGGGCCGCGGCAACATCGTGCGCGGCTGCCGCGTCCGCCATGCGCGCTACGGCATCCACGTGGCGCGGCAGACCGACGGCCTGATCGAAAGCAACGACGTGCAGCCCGGATCGCTCTCCGGCGTGGCCGCCGCCTGCTATGGAATCTACGTCACCGGACTGGGCGACGGCGGCAGCGTCACGATTCGCGGCAACGTGATCCACGATTTCGCCGACGGCTCCGGCTCCGTGTCCAACCGCGCGGTCGGCGTGTTCGCCGCGCCCACCGTCGGCGCGAGCGCGCTGATCTGCAACAACTTTGTCTACGGATTCGCGAACGCCGGTTCACTGCGGATCAATCCCTTCTATCTCTCCTCGGGCGAAATTTCCGTCGTACACAACAGCGTGCGGATGGATCACGCGGGCGCGGAAGCCGCCGCGGTCTACATCTCCACCGGCTCCGGTCACGTGCTGAAAAACAACATTTTTATGTCGTGCGTCGAGAATCAAACCAGCTGCGGGATCCTGCAGGCGGCCGGGAGCGGCTTGGTCTGCGACGGCAACGATATTTTCGGCGCGTCGCCGCTGTTTGTCGTCGGACAGACCGGCGGAGTCTCCTATCCGACCTTCACGGCTTGGCAGGCGGCCGGATATGATCCCGCCGGACTCTCCGCCGATCCCGTCTTTCGCGGTTCGCACGACCTGCACATTCTCGAAACCGCCGACGTCGTGAACGGCCGTGGTGTGGCCTGCGAACTCGTGACCACGGATATTGACGGTGAGCCGCGCGAAAATCCGCCGGACATCGGAGCCGACGAATACCTGTGGCAATCCGAAGCCAGCCCCGTGCAAGAGCTGAGAATTTTCTGCGCGGGAACGGACATTGTTCTTGCCTGGAATCGCGCGGCGGGAGCGGGGAGCTATCATGTCTACGCCGGTTCGACTCCCGGCTTCCCGTTGGACGAGGGAAATCGCATCGCCACCGTGTCGGACACCACGTTCACCACGAGCGCCGTCGAATTCCCGCTTCGCTTCTATATGGTGACGTCCGACGACGCTCCGATTCCGGCGACGACTTCCCCTGAACCGGTCCAAGAACAAGGCGATCCGCGCCGCGAATAGTCCGTTCCGCATGGGATACGCGCCGACGTGCGGGCTGCTTTCTCCG
>JAQTRJ010000193.1 GCA_028711875.1 bacterium
ATCCCACCAGCCACGTCGCCGCCTGCAAACCGAAATTCCCCTCGTGGTGGAACAGCGTGGTATGTTCGACGATCCCCAACGCACCGAGCATTCCGAGCGCCGTGGACAACCAGACCATGGTTACCATCGTCACCGCCGTCCACACGAACGCGCGCTGCCAATCTCCTTTGCGCAGCAGCATCCAGCCCCAAATCCCGAACAGCGCCGCCACGCCGAGCGCCGCCCACCGGCCCAGCAGCAGATAGCCCAAGCCAAAGGCCGCGAGCGCGCCCGGCTTGCCGATCCAATTGTAAGCCTTGACTTCCGACCCGCGCGCAAACAACTCGCGAATCCGATCGGAATCTGTCGGCGAGTAGCTGATGAGCGACAGGAACAGCAGTCCCGCCGCAACCAGCAGTCCCCACCCCCACCAGAAGGACGCCGTCGCGGAGGATTTACGCCGGGCTGATGAGCGGTTCCCCGAGCGGGCTGCCATCGGGATGATATCCTCGCAGTTTGCCTTCGATGAAAACCGGCAGGACCGGATGTGTATCGAGTCTTGCGCAATATTCGATATCGGCTTGGAAATCGAGCGACGTCAGCACCTGACCGTGATTGCAGCTCTGGAGCAGCGATTTGATGCTGCCGTCGAAGTGACGATGCAGAAGCGCCGCCGCTCGCGCGCCGTCGTTCAGAATGACTTCGCGGCGGATGCGGGTTTCGAAATAGTTCACGAACCGGCCGCCGCAGACGAAATCTTCAATCGCGAATTGATCGAGCTTGCCCGCGCACAGGATCACCACCGGTTTGCGGTCTTCGATCACCCGCTTGACCACGGCGGTGAAATTATTGAATCCGCCCATGTACACGTGATCGGCCGCCCGCGCTCGCAGGATCGCGCCCGCGCCGTTGGTCGAGGAAAAAATCAGCGTGCGTCCGACCACTCGTTCCGGTTCGTACTCGAAGGGAGAATTCCCCAGATCGAATCCATCAATCTTTTTTCCTTCGCGTTCGCCGCACAGCAGACACTGCTTGCGTCCCGAGCGGGAAGCGAGTTCACCCGCTTCGGCGGGAGTTTGAACGGGGATGATCTCGCGCGCGCCGTTCAGCAACGCGGCCGCGATCGTTGAGGATGAACGCAGCACGTCCACGACCACCACCGACCGACCGCGCAGATCGTCGTCGGTCACGTTGCGCGGACTGACGAACAGCTGGATGTCCAGAGGTGAGGATTCGGATTTTCGCTCGCCTGGCTTCATCGCTTAGTAGGGCCGCTGATAAAACGGCGTCTTAACCACCTGCATATCCGCCATGCGACCGCGCTGATCCATCTGCAGCCGGCTGCCCACCGCCGCGAGTTCGGTCGGCACATAGCCCATGGCGATTCCCTTGTTCAACACCGGCGACACCGTACCCGACGTCACCTGCCCAACACTCGCTTTGCTGTCACCCGCCCGGTACAACGAATAGCCGTGCCGTGGAAACGCGTTGCCATCCGCTTCGAGTCCCACCAGCTTGCGCGTGAGTCCGGCTCCCTTGTGCCGGAGAATGCTCTCACGCCCGATGAATTCGCCCTTGCCGAGCTTGGTGATCCAGCCCAGTCCTGCTTCGAGCGGATGCGTGGTTTCGTCAATGTCGTTGCCGTAGAGACACATTTTCATTTCCAACCGCAGAGAATCGCGCGCGCCCAGTCCGATCGGCTCGATCCGGAATCTCTTTCCCGAGTCGAACAGCGCGTTCCACACCGTCATCGCGTCGGCATTGGCCAGATAAAGTTCGAATCCGTCTTCGCCCGTGTATCCCGTGCGCGAGATGAGCGCGCGTCGTCCCGCCACGTCGCCTTCGCAAAACCAGTAGTACTTGATCTCCGCCAGTGGAATTTTCGTGAGCGGCTGAATGACGTCCAGCGCATTCCGTCCCTGAATCGCCAGCAGCGAAATCTCGTCCGTGCGGTCGGTGAGCTGAACGTTGCCGCGCAGGTTTTCCTTCAGCCAATTCCAGTCCTTTACGACGTTGGCTCCGTTCACGACCAACAGAATCTGATCGGCGAAGCGATACACCAGCAGATCATCCACGATTCCGCCGTGCGGCTTGCACATGCACGAATACTGCACCTGCCCCAGCGATAGCGCCTTCACGTCGTTGACCGTCACTCGGTCCACGAACGCCTCGCGTTCGGAACCCGTCACGTAAAACTCTCCCATGTGGGACACGTCAAATACTCCCACGGACTCACGCACGCGCAGATGTTCCGCGCGAATCGAGCTGTACTGAATGGGCATTTCATAGCCCGCGAACTCGACCATCTTGGCGCCCAGCGCCCGATGCGTTTCCGTCAAAGCCGTTTTCTTCACCGTTCGATTCTCCCGTCAAGTTGCATTGATCGAAATGTAAGTATAACGAATTTCAGCCAATTAGGCAAGTCAATCCTCGCTCACGACTCTAAATATAAACATTTGTTATTATATATCTTATTATAAAGACGAAGGAAGCGGAATCCACGGATTCCGCTTCCAGAAATTTCCCGCACGACACGCTCAGTGCTTCATCTCAATCACCCGCACCGGAACCGAAGCCGGGCGATAGTTAAACGCATTCATGATCCGCCGCTGCCCGAGATTTCCCACGCAAAACGTCAGATAGCCCGCCGCCACGTCGGTCTTCATGTGGGTGGTTATGTAGGTAATCTTCAGAAGAAACGGATAGGCGTTGTCTTCGAGAACCGTTTTCACGTTGGGCGGAACATCACCAGATTCTCTGTGAAACCGCAGCGGCTTATACGAAAGGGCAGCGGCCGGTTTCGAGTAGACGATCAGCGCGCCGGGATCGCCGCGCGCCGAATCCAGCGCCGCCGCGAGCGTCGTGCATACTGCCGCCGCCTGCAGCGAATCCAATCCTCCGAAATAATCTACGATCGTCTGCATCGCTCCTTCGCCCGGCAGCGGCAGATACGTGTTCACGGGAAGATCCGGCCCGCCCACTTCATTCCAGCGGGTGATTCTTCCGGTGAAAATGTCCCGCAGCTCTGTGCTGTCCAGCGCCGTCAAGCCCAGCGCGGAATCCACCAGCAGAAACACCGGATGATAAGCCACCGGATACATATACAGCCGATGATCGGCGGTCCGAATCGCCAGCGTTTCCGCCGGAGTGAGAACGCGATCCAGAAAAATCTCTTCCGCTTCGCCGCTTAAGAGCGAACTCACCAGCTCCTGATTCGTCGCGCGGAAAATATCTATGAATGCCGCCTGATTGCCGGCCTGAAACTCGCGCGAGAGAAACCACGCCAGTTCGAAGACGGCATCCGACGCGCCGAGCCGCGCGTGACCCGCCGTCATATTCTCCTGGGGCTTGCGCGGTCCGCATCCCATGACGGTCGCGACGCCGAGCAGCAGGATCAGTGCGGTCTTCGCCTTCATGAATCCTCCCACGGTTTGCGGTGCTCGCCGCCATAAGGACGCCGGTCGTGCGGCTTGACATATCGCGACACGACGAAGCGGTGCACCCCCATCAGGATCACCACGATGCCCAGAATCGGCCGAAGCCCGGTGGACGCGGGAATCGCCGGAAACAGAAATCCGAATAAAATGGAGCTGCCGATCCCCACAAAGGCGACCGGCAGCACCCAGCGCGATAGAAACTGCATGAGTCCTCGGGAAGCTCGCCCGATTACCTCTTGTACTTGAAATTGAACGGAACCGCCACCCACACCCCCACCGGATTACCCTGCTGAATGGCCGGCGTGAATCTCCACTTGGTGATGACCTTCTCGACCTCGTCCTCGAAGCCCAATCCCTTGGGATCGGCCTTCGCGATCTTCCACTTCTTCACGTTGCCGCTTTTATCCACGTACACCTGCACGATCACTTTGCCCGCCACTCCGGCCTGCTTCGCAAGTTCGGGGAAATCCGGCTGCGGACTGAAATCGGGCAACGGCTGGGGCGCTACTTCAAACGGAATGAACACTTCCGCTTCCGGAATTTCTTCTTCTTCGCTGGCCACGTCCCCGATCACGATGTCGTAGCCTTCGGGAATATCCAAGTCTCCTTCCTGCGCCGCCTGTTCGTCGAACGCTCGGGCCAACTCCGCCTGCGACATCATCATCTCAGGCTCCTCGGTCACCTGCTCCTCTTCCACCGGAATCGGAACCGCCGCTTTCGGCGGAGCGATCTTGGGCCGCGCGATCTGCACCGCCTCGGCGGTCTCCCCGCGCTTCTGCCGGAGCCGCGGCTGAATCTGCGACGGATCAATCACGAATATCTTCTCGGGCACTTCCTCCTCGCCTTTGAAGAGTTCTATAATTACCGGCGAAGCCGCGACGATGCCGTGCAGCAGCACGGACACGATGAAGCCCTTCACCAGATTCGGACCCACCAGCCACTTCAGCTCAAACGAGCCATAGCGGCCTTTGGCAAGTTGTTCGAAGAAATCCACGGTAACCTCTGACGGATGGTTTCCGATCCGCGGTTCACTCTCTGATCGTTTTCCCGCCCTGTCTCCCCCCCACTCGAAAACACGACTCAGGAAAACGTCACGGTTGTCTTATTCTGCCTCGGCGGCCTCGCCCCAGAGCGGTTCGGGCAGCCCTTCCGATCCCGACGTCTGGAAGCCCGCGACCCGCAGGAGCGAGTCCTCCCAGGTCGTATACTTGTCTATGGAGAATCGAGTGATACCCACCACGTTGAGTTCGTCCACCGCGTTCACCATAGATTCAAAACGCGCCTTGCGATGAATCTTCGTCAAAGCCACCACGCTGTCGCCGTAAAGGTCCTTGCGCTCAAGCAGAACCGTGCGCAGGCTGTCCCACGGCAGCGGCCGCGGCGCGGCGTCTCCGATGGCAAACGCAAGCGAGTCGTTCTCCATAACGATGATCGTGACCAGCTTTTGTTTGAAAATCCTCGTGGTCTGCGGTGGATTATCGGGATCCGTCTCCGGCAGCAGCATCTCCATCGCCTGCGGCAAACGGAACACCGTAGTCACCATGAAAAAAATCAGCAGCAGGAACGCGATGTCCACCATCGGCGTCATGTCAATACGAATGGACACCCGCGGACGCTTCCAACTGGGCCCGCCCGCACTTTTTCGACCGCCGCCTACGTCAACTGCGCCCATAGGTAGTTATTCCTTGCTTGCAAAATCTCCGTCGGTCTCGGTT
>JAQTRJ010000194.1 GCA_028711875.1 bacterium
GGGTCGGTCGCGCACAGCCGTGCGGCGCTACAAGACCATTTACCCCGCCGCGGCGAATCTCCCGATTCGCCCGGCTGCTACTCTTCTTCTGAAACGGTTCCAAGAATCCGCTCGGCTACCGTGATGAACTCGGCGGCGTGTTGAACTTGTTGAAGGGCAATGTCCGGCTCCACGGTTTCGCTTGCGGAGTAGTCGGCTTTAAGGCGGTGTTTCTGCGCCTCGATCAGAAAGCGGTGCAATCCCGCCGGGACGATGCCGGTGGCGCAAAATTCCTTGCCGAAACCACTGATGGTCCCGCTGTGCTTGGAAAACGCCATCTCCTTTTCCAGAAGAAACGCCTGTGCCACATAGAACATCGCGTAGTAAGCTCGCGACGCTGCAAAACCGGGAAAGCCTTCCTGCAGCATGATTTCAGCCGCCCGGTGGCTTTGCTTGGCCAGCAGGATCAAGTCCGCTTGATCCGGTGTCATAGTGCGATCCCTTCGCGGCGAACGTTGAGGAGTAGCGGACTCTTGCGGCTGTGGTATTGCCGGGAACTCATATGAACCAGCGAAACGAGAAGGCCATACTTCAGGTTCATATCCACGACGATGTCTGTGCAGCGCTCGTCTTCCGCCGGAACATCGTCGTCGCCCCGCAGAACGACCAGCACGTCAATGTCCGAATCCGGCTCGGCATCGCCGCGCGCCTGCGAACCGAACAGGATCAGCTTCTCCAGCCGCTCGCCGTAGAGTTCGGCGAGTTTTACTTTCAGTTCACGAAGGATTTGTTCGACGCGGTCGGTCATGGTATTATTTTGTCATTCGGGACGCCGCTGCGCATTGTCACCTGCCACTGCTCGCCTCGCGATTTCCTCATCAATCCTCTGTTTGATCTTTTCATAATCTTCGGGATAATCTGTGGAGAAGCGCTTAAGCTCTTCGTCCGACAGATTTCCCTGTCCGAAGGCAATTGTTTTATATAGATGTCGTTGATTCAACGGGGCAATGTCTTCACTAACGTTTTTTAAAATTGAGTAGCGCTCCACAAGGGGCTTTGTTTTTTCTTCACCATATCCCGAAAGACAGTTGTAGAAGAGTAGCCCCAACTCTTTGCCCGATAGTTGTGCTCGAATCAGATTTGTGTACAGCAACCGGTTTTGAATGTCGCTTCTGTCAACATACTTTAGAATGTTATACATGTTTCTGAAATAGTGCCCGACGCGCGACTCGTGGCGGCCAAAGAAATCTCTGTATCCCAACTTGATCTTATTGCTGAGGTCGTTGGCTGGCGAGGGCCCCTGCGCTCCCATGACGCTGCTCCGGCAACTAGTGAGAAGACTTTCAAAGCATTGCCTTCCTGACGTGTCGCCCAATGTAATACCCTTGACAATTTCATGGTGAAGATCGAGAAGGCTGAAAAACGTGTTCTCAAACCGCTGCTTTCGGAGCGTTTCATTCTGCTGTAGGAGCTGCTTTTCCTGTCCTTTCAGTACCTCGCGTGTGTCTGATAGTTCCTTTCGCTGAAGCTCCAATTCTTCTTTCTGCATCCACGCAGTTACAATCAGTATCGCGAATGCAAGGCCGGTAAACAGCGACTCGGCAGCGGCAAACTCGTCGCGCCATGTCCAGCAACGAAGCTTGGGCAATATCCACCAGAGAGCCACCACAAGAAAAATGGCCGCAATGCTGATCCAGATGTACTTCTGCTTTGGTCGCTCGTTCATGCAATCCGACGGTCAGAGACCGACGCTAGTTTTTCTGTAATGGAGCTTTCGCCGCATTCCAGCGTGGATGCAATCCCCACTCGGCGGAATCGCGCACAGCAGTGCGGCGTTACAGTGTAAGGAAATTCTGCCCCCTGGGGCGGGCCTCCGGCCCGCCATCTGTCGGGACAGAGTCCCGACCCAGGGATGTATTGTGCGTGGCGCGGGCAAACTGCCGTTTGCATCTACTACACCATCGCGCACAGCCGTGCGGCGCTACCCCCCTTGCTCCCCCCACAAAGTGGAGGGAGAGAAGAAAAAATATTCATCCCTGATTGTTCATCCTTCATCCTTCCGCCTTCATCCTTTTTTCACTGTCCCGGGTGTCCGTACTCGGGAGAGCCGAGGCGCGAGATGTGGAAGCGGTACTCGCTGTCCGAGAGCGAACTCTGCCACGCGCCGGAGATTCGGGCGGTAGCATAGAACAGCGTGAACAGCAGCACGACCAGAAGTCCCATTTGAAGCGGCGAAAGTTTGCGTCGTTTCGTGCCGAAGCGCAGTGTATTGGGAACCGGGCACGCCTTCACGCACTCCATACAGCCGGTGCATTCAACGGAAATGATTTTCTCTTTCACCATCACCGGCAGCCGCACCGGGCAGACGCGGTCGCACTTCGCGCAGTCAATGCAGCTCGCGCGATTCCGCCTGACTTTCACCGGCGAAAGCCACGCGAACAGACCGAGGTACGCCCCATACGGGCAGAAATAGCGGCACCAGAAGCCCTCGATCACGATGCTGCCGAGCGCGAGAAACGCAATGACGCTCGCGCCCACCGCGCCCAGATTCACGAAGAAGAGCAACATCTTCACGTCCGAGACGCGATTGTACGGACTCTCGATAAACGCCGCGATGCCGCTCGTCCCCATCATGAAGAACGCCCACAGGAAAAATCCGAGCAGCAAATATTTCAGGCTCATCAGCGGATAATCGAGCCAGCGCGGCGGCTTCACGTTGCGCCGGAAAATCGCGCGGCCGAGTTTCGCAAGGTGCTCGGAAATCAGCCCCACCGGGCAGATCCACGAACAAAACGCCTTGCGAAAAAGCAGCGCAATCGCGGTGAACGCAAGCAGCAGAATCGTTGCCGCCGGATGAACGTCGTTCAGCGCTCCGCGCGCGATCCAGTCTACCGCGCCCATGAGTCCGCTGATCGGCAGCCAGCCTTCGATCCCCGGCGGTCGCGTCGGAAGATCGCCCGCGCTCGTGGTCATTGCCGCCTGAACGAAGAGATAGAACTGCACGCCGAGCGCGATATTCAGGAACGCAAACCCGACCTGCACGACGCGCCGCCACGATAGCGCGCGCTTGCGATTTTTCTTGGGCTGCTTCTGAGAAAGAACGAAAAGCTCGGTCATGATCGGTCACGTTCCGGGCGAACCAATGATTACACGTCCAGATTCGTCACGTACTTCGCGTTGGCCTCGATGAACTGGCGGCGCGGCTCGACAGCGTCGCCCATCAGGATGTTGAAGATGCGGTCGGCAGCGGCGGCGTCCTCAAGCGTCACCTGCCACATCGTGCGCCGTTCGGGATCCATCGTCGTTTCCCAGAGCTGATCGGGATTCATCTCGCCCAAGCCCTTGTAGCGCTGCACGCTGACGCCGGTGCCGCCCAGTTCATTCATGTAATGATTGCGTTCGTCCTCGGTCTGCGCATAGAAAACTTTCTTGCCTTTTTGCACGCGGAAGAGCGGCGGCTGCGCGATGTACACGCGCTCGCGCTCGATCAGCGGCCGCATATAGCGGAAAAGGAACGTGAGCAGCAGCGTGCGAATGTGCGCGCCGTCCACGTCGGCGTCGGTCATGATAATGATCTTGCCGTAGCGGACTTTCTTGAGCAGTTCTTCCTCGTCGCCGCTCTCGATCGCTTCGGCGGCTTCGCCGCCGTTACCGTTTCCATTCCCGTTGCCTTCGACGATGCCGGAAATCCCGCCGATCGCCTGAAAGAGCGTTCGCAGTTCTTCGTTATCAAGAATCCGGTCGAGCCGCGCCTTTTCGACGTTGATGATCTTCCCCCGGAGCGGCAGAATCGCCTGAAACTCGCGGTTGCGCCCCTGCTTCGCGGATCCGCCCGCCGAATCGCCCTCGACGATGAACAGTTCGCTGATCTCGACGTTTTTGGTCGTGCAGTCGGCGAGCTTGCCGGGAAGGTTGCCCGATTCGAGCGCGCTTTTTCGCCGCGTCAGGTCGCGCGCTTTGCGCGCCGCTTCCCGCGCGCGGGCGGCGTTCATGCTCTTCTCAATGATCGCCTTGGCGGTGTGCGGATGCTCTTCGAGATATTCGCCGAGCTTGTCGTTGACGATCTGCTCGACGATGCCTTTGACCTCGCCGTTGCCGAGTTTGGTCTTGGTCTGTCCCTCGAACTGCGGCTCGCTGACCTTGACCGACAACACCGCCGTCAGTCCTTCGCGCACGTCCTCGCCGGAAAGCTGAAAGCCTTCCTTTTTATAGAGCTTGTTTTTCTCCGCGTAGGAATTGAACGTGCGCGTCAACGCCGATTTGAAACCGGACAGGTGCGTGCCGCCCTCGACGGTGTTGATGTTGTTGACGTAGGAGAAAATATTCTCGTTGTAGCCGTCGTTGTACTGCATGGCCACTTCGACCGGCACACCCTCGCGCTCCTGCGAAAAGGTGATGACGCCCTTATGGACGGATGTGCGGTTTTCGTCGAGGTATTTGACGAACTCCTTCAGGCCGCCGTCGAACTTGTACTCGACCTTCGTGCCGTCGCGCTTGTCTTCGGCGATAATCCGCAGACCGCTGTTGAGATAGGCCAGTTCACGCAGCCGTTCGACCAGCGTGGCGAAGCTGAACTCGACACTCTTGAAAATTTCCGCGTCGGGCAGAAAGCAGACGGTCGTTCCGCTGCCGCGCGCCGCGCCGGCTTCGGCGACTTTCGCTTCGGGATTGCCGCGCCGATAGACCTGCCGCCATTTTTTTCCGTCGCGCTTGACCTCGACCCACAGCCACTCCGAGAGCGCGTTGACCACCGACACGCCCACGCCGTGCAAGCCGCCGGAAACTTTATAGCTGTCGCGGGAAAATTTTCCGCCGGCGTGGAGCAGCGTCATCACCACTTCGAGCGCGCTGCGTTTTTCCTCGGGATGAATATCCACCGGAATACCGCGGCCGTTGTCCACCACCGTCACGCTGCCGTCGGTATTAATGACCATGCGGATTTCGTCGCAGTAGCCGGCCATGGCCTCGTCCACCGCGTTGTCAATCACTTCGTAGACGAGGTGATGAAGTCCGCGCGGGCCGGTATCGCCGATGTACATCGCCGGCCGTTTGCGCACCGCTTCGAGGCCCTTGAGCACGGTGATCGAAGAGGCCTCATAGGCGTCTTTGTGGCCGGCCTGTGTTTCGAGAGGAATTTCAGACATG
>JAQTRJ010000195.1 GCA_028711875.1 bacterium
CCTTGAACTCTTCGTAGAGCAAAATGCGCTTGAGATTCGGATGACCGTCGAACTTCACTCCGAACAGGTCCCAGACCTCACGCTCGTACCAGTTCGCAATCGGCCACAGCGGAGTCAGGCTCGGCACGGTCGGATGCTCGTCGTCGGATTGAATGCGCAGCCGGATGCGAGCCTTCGTTTCGAAGTTCATCAGGTGATAGACCACCTCGAAGCGCGGCTTGCGCGGAAGATAGTCCACCGCCGTCAGATCCACGAGGAAATTGAAGCCGAGTTCCTCTTTCAGCAGCCGCGCAATATCGAGCAGCCGGTCGCCGGCAATGACCAGAGTGCGGTCGCCATGCTCGGCGTGCCAATCGCAGATCGCTTCGGGATAGCGCTTCTCGATCGCCAGATGTTCGGGAAACTTGTCGCTCATCACCACGGCTGCTTGGATTTAGAGACGATGTCCTGCAGTTTCAACACTCCGTCAAGCACGGCTTCGGGGCGCGGCGGACAGCCGGCGATGTAAATGTCCACCGGCAGAATCGTGTTAATGCCCTGCACGGTCGCGTAATTGTCGTACGGCCCGCCGCAGCTCGCGCACGCGCCGAAGCTGACCACCCATTTCGGATCGGCCATCTGTTCGTAAACGTTCACCGGCAGCGGCGCGAGCTTATGGCTGATCGTCCCCACCACCCACAGCACGTCCGATTGCCGCGGGCTGAAGCGGGGAAACGCCGCGCCGAAACGATCCAGATCGTAGTGACTGGCCGACACGGACATGTATTCCATTCCGCAACAGGCGGTCACGAACGGATAGACGAACAGCGAATATTTCCGTCCCCAGCCGATGAGCTTGTCAAGACGGGTTGTCATCACCTGACCCTTGAGCACCGCCTCGATTTCCGGCTTGTATCCGTTGTGCTTTGCGTTCATCGCGCCACTTCCGATCCTACTACTTCCACTCCAAGACCCGCTTGCTGACCTCGTAATAGAGTCCCACGCCGAGGATCGCAAGGAAAATCATCGCGGCGATGAAGCCCGCCACGCCGATGCTGCCGAAGCTCACCGCCCAGGGATAAAGAAACGCGACCTCGATATCAAACACGATGAACAGCACGGCCACCAGATAGAACTTAACGGGATAAGGCGAGCGCGCGTCGGTCTTGGAGATGACTCCGCACTCGAACGGCTCACCCTTGATCGGAGTCATTCGCTTGGGACCCAGCCACGCAGAGAGCGCGAGGAACATTCCGACCAGCGCGCAGGTCGCGCCGAACAGAATCAGGAATGCTACGAGGTTGCCGCTGAAAATCGAGTTTTCCATTCCGAACCAAACATGAAGGTCAGGTCAAGAACGATCCATGACTCGTTGAAGCTTGTAGGCAAGCGGAGGAACGATGACAAGTTGCGCAATCATTCCGGGAATTCCCGGGATGATTAATATCAACATATAGTAGTGGAAATCCTGAATCCCGGCCGTGAGCATCGAAACGGCCACATAGGTCAACCGTCCCGCCACCATCGCCACCAGCATGGCGATTCCCAGCGCGGCGATGCGACCCGCGCGTTTCGGCAACCCCGGCAACGCAGGCAGCAGTTGAAGCATCAGCGACGTGGTCACTCCATAGACAGCCAGTTCGGGCATCATCCGCAGGGTCTGGGCAGCGGTGGGCATTCCCGTGAGTCCCATAGACAAGGCTGGCGTGAACACTCCCACCAGGGCGGCGGAAACAGGCCCGAGCAGCATTCCGCCCAGAAACACGGGAAAGTGCATCGGAAGAATCACCCGAGGCGACCACCCGAACGGGTGAATAAAGAACGGAATGACCACCCCCAGAGCAATACAAACCGCCGAAATCGCCAGTGCCTCGGCGCCCTGCGCCGGCTTGCTATTTGTTTCACGTTTTCTGTCGGCAGAACCGCCAGCGGCCTTTTTCATTAATGAACTATATTATTATATTATAGCGCTTTACAATGCTGGCACGGGGTGTGCCTCATTCGAAATCTCACCCACAATTTGAACAACAAAGCTACGGATTACTTTCCATATTGTCAAGAGAAATAGCCCATATGCTCTCCCACCCCGTTGCCTAAGTACTGTCAGGTAATATATGTAGATTCAGACCTCTATATCCATAGTCTGCCTGACTAAGAGATGTCCTTGACCATTCGAAATCGAAGCCAGCTTTCGCTACTCGCGTTCCAGAATTATTTGTTGATATTGCGGCTGAAATGAGGTCTGAACAGATTCACGCACGGTGGGAAAGTCCGCGACGGGGACGATATCGCGTTTGATCTCGATGATTTCCGTCCAATGGAGAACCGTCTCGCTCATTCGCGCCGTAATCTCGATTCGAAGAAAAGGATTGTCTATCAGCAGCATCGGAGGCAGTTCGAAAAACCGCCAACCCGCGGGAATGGTTAGGGATAACGTCCGAGTCACGCGACATGGCGGCGGCAACATGATCGGAAAACACGTTTCGGACGATAGGGCACTCAGACGCGCCCGAACGGAATCGAACGATGCGGACGGAACCGCCATAGACATTCGCTTCCGTTTCCGAGCTGCAGCGTTTTGCCGCTCGAAGCGAAGCTCAATCGCGACCGGTTCCAGAAGATCCGCCGTATTCGAAACGCGCAAATCCGTGAGTCGCGCTGCGCCGTCCCAGCGAGACAGCGAGCTTTGCGCAAAACGCTGCAGCTCGTCGGCGGTCAGTGGCGCGAGATCGGCGCGCACCTGTGCGGCAACATATCCCTGCGGCAGATAGGTCTGCGTGCCCTCCAGATCACCGTTCTCGCTCAGGGAAGTGCGGATTTCCGTTCGCACTTCCGGCACGGTCAGCGGCACCGTCAGCAGAAGCGGCGCGCCGCCCACCAGCAGGCAGCCCATTCCATAGCTATCCGAGGCCGGAAGCTCGCCGGGGGGCGAAAAGCGAGCCATCGGATCAAACCAGAGCGTGTCTTCTCCCGTCGGTACTGAAATAATAACGTGGTGAAACTGCTGCAAGACCGGCAAAGTCGAAAACGGACCGGGCCATCCCGGTACGAGCACAGGGATCGCCTCATATCCATAAGCGCGGATCAGGCCCGCAAGCAATACGGCTTTATCCAGCGCATTCGCATACAGATTTCCCCAGACGCGATCCGCCGTGAGAGGCTCGAAGCCGATTTCCGAGGGTGCGACGTTCACGGATCGAATGCGCTGTGACACGAAATTCGCCACGTTCATCACTCCGGGAATGCCCCACAATTCGGGCGACGTGATCTGTGACCATTCGTCCACCGCTTGCTGCGAGGCTTCCACGCCTGCCCAGAAACGTTCGGAAACTTCCAGTCCGAACGCTTCCCAGTCGGGATACGTCGTCCAGCAGAGGCGCGGGACGATCAACGCGAGATCGGCGGTGTTCGATTCGCGCGGGATCGGCGGCAGGTCAGTTTGCTGCCAGCGATAGAGCGTTCCCGAATCGCTTGAAATGATCTCCGGATCGAAGGCCGCGTTCTGCATCTCATAGTGAATGTCTCGCCCGGCCCCCGCGTGAATCTCATAGCTCATCTCGCCGATGGACTCCCGCCCACCGAATAGGATTACGTCTCCATAATCCGGAACCGTTCGTCGACCCTGTGTGGTTTTCGACTCGATGCGATAGCGAAAATAGACCGCGCTTCCCGAGCGCAGGGGGGGAAAAGCGATGCCCACGTCTTGGAGTCTGGCATAGGCGGAAGCCCAGCGGGCTTCGGGAATCGTGAACACGGAGAGGTCGCTCGCGCCAAGATCATTCCATTCGCCATCGGGAGCTTTCCAGCGCGCCGACTCCACGATCAGCGTGTCCCGCCGGGCATCGAACCGCAGCGTCGGACTTGCCCATTCGCCGGTTGCCGAATCGCGGAGCATCGTGCACAACGTTTCGCGAACCATGTCCCGATTGCCGGCGCCGTCGAGGTGCACACGCGTGCGGTCGAAAGCGATGGAGACGGATGCTCCCGGATCCGTAACCCTGTTCGGAGAGGCACGCCGCAAGCCGTTCGGATCGTCCGCTCCGAGACCTGGCGATCCACGGAAAACGATCACAAGCAGCGCGAGAATCAGCGCGCGGTGAATGCTACGAGGTGCCCGCATAGCGCCGAAGATACTCCTGCACGCGAAATTTCCGCGCGGTGTTTTCCGAACTCATATAGCGAACCGTGCCGAAGACCGGCCGCTCGGGACCCCACGGCCGATCGTAGCGTCCCAACACCCAGCCGATGCCCGAATAGGAATTGGGATCGCCGCCATCGAGCGCGTAGCGGTCGTTCAATTCAATCATCGTGGTCATCGCCAGCTCAGGAGACGGCGACCACTCGAGAATCTTCTTCCCCCACAGCATCCGCAGGTAATTCTGAATGCGCCCTTCGCGCGCGAGCTGAGTTTGCGCGGCATTCCACAACTCGTCGTGGGTGCGGGCGCTCGTCAGCTCCTCTTTTTCATAAACGCGCGGACGCGGATCGGCCGCATGCCTCTTCAGCGTGGCGCGCGCCCAAACCGGCAGGGATTCGAACTGATCGCAGTCGTCTCGTAAGTGGCAGAAGTTGAAGCCGATCTCCCGCCATGTCACGATTTGATCGAGGAACGCTTCCGCCGTCGCGCTCATCCCCCACCATCCGCTTTTGTGTCCCAGAGTCCCACGCCCGATCCGCTCGGAAGCCCAGTGTTCCTGCTTGGCCAGCTCGAAGAGGACCTGATGAGAAGAAAGGAAACCGAAATGCAGATAGGGTGACAGGCCGCTGGTAACGTCCGCCTCGGGGTCGTTCCGAAGCTCCACATAGCGCGCGATTTTTGTCCGCAGAAACACCCGCAGTGTTTGGAGCGCGGCGCTTGCTCCGCCTGACACGGGAACTTGACCGATCGAATGATCTATCGGGAGAGAGGAAAGCAACCTGCGGAAGGAAGCGTTTCTCTGCGGCAGATTCAGCGGCCATTTCGTGCGAAGTTCTTTTACAAAACCGCGAAGCGGCGGCAAACTGACTCCGTGCAGCGGGGATTTCACGGGCGGATGGTTCAGATGGGAAGGCAGATTTTTCTGAAGAAAACGGCGAAAAGCATAGGCCGTGGGGAAAACTCGCTCGGCGGCGCGAAGCGGCAGAAGTCCGCACGAATC
>JAQTRJ010000196.1 GCA_028711875.1 bacterium
ATTCACGCTTTTTCAAGATATGCTGGATGCGGTGAACGGCGACGCGTTGCGCATAATTTTCCGCGCACAGCCCGTGGCGGAAGGCGCGGAGCGTCGGCAGCCTCCGGCGGTTCCCGCGGCGTCTCGTGCGGCGATGAATTACTCTCATGCTGAGGCAGGGGGCATGGCTTACTCGCGGGCGTCACAAGCGGGCGTGGAGGGCGGCGCCGATGCGCCGAGTGGAGCGGCGGGGGAAGGTGCGCCTCCTCAGGCGGGGAAGCGGCAGCCTGTTCGCGTTGCCCCACAAGTGGGCAGAAATGACCCGTGCCCGTGTGGAAGTGGCAAGAAATACAAGAAATGTTGCGGCGCACAGATTCAAACGCCGTCCTGAGTTTTCGCTTGCCTTTCGCCTTCTTTTTTACTACTTTTCCCGCAACGGTGTTGTTGACCGTCGTTCGGAACGCATCGGAACGGCGCGCACCTGGGTGATCAGGTCGGAACAGAGACTCGTATCAGCCTCGTAACGTAAGGGTTGCGCATGGATCAACGAATCGTAGAGATTTTGATGTATGTGATCGGCGAGATTCAATCCCGCCGGATTCGGGTGGAGGAGATCGAGGGGATTTCGGACGAACTTGTGCAGCGCGGTTTCTCGCAGCGGGAAGTCAACGCCGCCATCTCGGTTTTCGCCGACCGGCTGACCGGAGATGCGAGGCGTGTCCTAATCGCTCGCCCCTCCGTTCCTCATGCACACCGCATTCTCCACGACCTTGAGCGGCAATACGTCAGTCCGGAAGCCTACGGATATCTGATTGAAATGTCTCAGTTGCTCATTCTGGATCAGGCCGATGTCGAGGAGATTATTGAGCGATGTGTTCTCCTGGGGAATCTTAACGTTGGGGGCGATGAAATGAAGATGCTCGTTGCAACCCATCTGCTTGAGAAAGACCCCACACAAACGGAGCCAAACCTTACCACCAGCCCTGCGCGTCCGTGGCCGGAGCGGATTCACTGATGTGCCAGATTGGCGGTCAACGCGGCTCGATCAGAGTTCCCGACACGTCTATTTGTCAATGATTTATGCATCTTCATGAACCTGTCACATTTTTGGCAGTATAAGAGCTTTGAGCACCTGCTTAAAGCTTTTCTGCTCTCTTTCACACCATGACAAAATCCACGAAAAAACCTTCCCCAAAGAAGTCCGAAACGAAGACCAGAAAAACAGCTCAGCCGTCCCCGCGCGGGTCGGCCAAGAAGACGGCTCCGTCCGCCGCCAAGAAAACGGCTTCGGCCAAAAAGCCCGCCGCGACGACGAAAACGACCGCGACCAAGAAAGCGGCTGCAAAAAAAACCTCTCCGTCGGTCACCCCGGATGGGAAGGAGACAATGGCCGCCGGGCGCGGCTTGGTGATTGTCGAATCGCCCGCCAAGGCCCGCACCATTACCGCTTATCTCGGAAAGGATTTCCGAGTGCAAGCGACCGTCGGTCATATTTGGGACCTGCCACCTAAACGGCTGGGTGTGGACCTGAAAAACGATTTCGAACCGGAATACGAGGTGATCGCCGGCAAGCAGGACGTTATCAAGGCGATCAAGAAATCCGCCGAGAGCACGAGTCAGATTTATCTGGCTACTGACCCTGATCGCGAGGGCGAGGCGATCGCCTATCACATGGCGCAGGAGCTGAAGAACGGCAAACGGCAGCTGCACCGGGTCATGTTCAATCAGATCACTCGCGACAGCGTGCGCAAGGCCATTGCCGAGCCGGGAGTGATTGACGATCGCAAAGTCGAGGCGCAGCAGGCGCGCCGAGTGCTCGATCGGCTGGTCGGCTATCTGGTGTCGCCGCTGCTGCAGAAGATTATCGCCCGCGGATTGTCGGCGGGGCGCGTGCAATCGGTGGCGCTACGGCTGCTGTGCGAGCGGGAAGCGGAAATCCGCGCGTTCAAGACGGAAGAATACTGGACCATCGAAGCGCTGCTGCGGGCCTCGAAGACGGAGACGTTTCGCGCCAAGCTGGTCAAGATCAAGGGCGAGAAGCCGGCGCTGAAAAACGAGAAGAGCGCCCGCGCGGCCGTGACGGCGATCGGCAAGCACCCGTTCGTGCTGTCCGATCTGACCGTGCGCGCCGCCAAGTCGCAGCCGTCGCCGCCCTACACCACGTCCACGCTCCAGCAGGACGCCGCCCACCGTCTCGGTTTTTCGAACGACCGCACCATGGGTGTGGCGCAGGCGCTCTATGAGGGTGTGAAGCTCGGCGACGAGGGGCTGGTCGGTTTGATTACCTACATGCGGACCGATTCGACCCGCCTCGCGCCCGAAGCCGTCGCCGGCATTCGCGACTACGTGGCGCGGGAGTACGGCGACGAATATGTGCCCGACAAGCCGCGCGTCTATGCCGCCAAGAAAACCGCGCAGGACGCTCACGAAGCGATCCGTCCCACCGACGTGAAGCGCGATCCGGCGTCGGTCAAGCGCTATCTGAATCCCGAACAATTCAAGCTCTATAATATGATCTGGCAGCGCGCCGTTGCGTCGCAGATGGCCGACGCGCGCTTTGAGGTGACGACGGCCCAGCTCATGGCGGGCGACTACGAGTTTCGCGCCACCGGACGGCGGCTGCTCTTTGCCGGGCATCTCAAGATCATGGAACAACTGATCGAGGAGAAGCGCAAGAGCGCGGGCGACGACGAGGACGAGGACACGTCGCGCCTGCTTCCCGAACTCGCGCGCGGGAAAACCTATCCCTGCGAGGAGATCACGCCGACCCAGCATTTCACCGAGCCGCCGCCGCGCTTCAACTCGGCCTCGCTGGTCAAGACGCTCGACGAACTGGGCATCGGCCGTCCGTCCACCTATGCTTCGATCATTTCCGTGCTCATCAAGCGCCGCTATATGGAACTCAAAGAGCGCCGCTTCCATCCGACCACGCTGGGCGAAACGGTGAACCGGATTCTGGTGGATCAGTTCCCCGACATCTTTGACGTGACATTCACGGCTAAGATGGAGGAGGAACTCGATTCCGTCGAGAACGAGGGACTGAATTGGCAGAAAGTCGTCCGCGATTTCTACAAGCCGTTTTCCAAACGGCTGGAGAAAGTGAACGAGAACCGTCACTCGCTGCGCAAGGCCAGCGAAGAGATCTCCGATAAAAAGTGTCCGCTGTGCGGCGCGCATCTGATTCTCAAGTGGGGGCGCGCGGGTCAGTTCTACGGCTGCTCGAACTATCCCGAGTGCAAACACACTGAGCCGCTCGAATCGGAAAAAGCGCCCGAAGCGCCGTCGACCGCCTGTCCGAATTGCGGCAAGCCGATGACGCCCAAGCGCAGCCGCTTCGGTTGGTTCCTCGGCTGCACGGGCTATCCGGAATGCAAGACGATCCAGCCGCTGGTGAGCGGCGAGAGCGTGCCCTGCCCGCGCGACGGCTGTGACGGCAAAGTGAGCCAGAAGAAGTCGCGCAAGGGCCGCACGTTCTGGGGCTGCTCGCGCTATCCCGAGTGCGATTTCATCTCGTGGTACAAGCCCGTCCTCGAAGCCTGTCCGGCCTGCGGCCATCATTTTCTCGAAGACAAGCCGCTGAAGAGCGGACACGTCAAGCAGTGTCCGAAGTGTCATCACAAAATCGCCGTGGAAGGAACGCCCGCGAAGTGATCCCGACCGAGCTCCGCCAGCAGCTTCCCGAATTTTTGCTCGACCTTGCCGCGCGCCGGGGCCGCTCCGACCGCACCATCGAGGCCTATGGCCGCGATCTGCTGCAGTTTATCGGAGCGCTAGGCGGCGCGGAGTCCGCGCCGACGACGGCCGATCTCTCCGTGGTCAACGTGCGCGCGTACCTGCACGGCCTGACCGCCGCCGGATACGCGCGTTCCTCCATCGAACGCAAGCGCGCCGCCGTGTCGGAGTTCGTTCGGTTTCTGATTCGCCGCGGCGATCTCGGCCACAATCCCGTCTCCCGGTTGCGCGGCGCTCGCGTCCGCCGCCGGCTGCCCGTGACGATTTCGGAATCGGCGCTCAAGGAAGCACTCGACGCGCCCCGTGCGGAGGATTTCCGGGCGGTGCGCGATCACGCGCTGCTCGAAATGCTCTACGGCGGCGGGCTGCGCATCTCGGAATTGCTCGGGCTGCGGCTCGCGCGGCTCGATCTGACCCGCGGATCGCTGCGCGTGTTCGGCAAAGGCGCGCGCGAGCGGGTGGTGCCGATCTCGCGCACGGCGGCGAGTGTCATGCGCAACTACCTCGCCGTCCGTAAAATCTTTCTTGACGAGCACGGCCTGACGGATGACGGCACACTCTGGCTCAGCGACCGCGGCCGGCCGCTGACTCGGAACCGCGCCTATCAACTCGTGCACCGGGCGCTGGCCGTCACGGGCGCGGAGAAGGCCTCGCCCCACGTGCTGCGCCACTGCTTCGCCACGCATCTGCTCGATCACGGCGCCGATTTGCGCGCCGTGCAGGAGCTGCTCGGCCACCGTTCGCTGAAAACAACCGAAAAATACACGCATGTGTCCGCGGAGCGGCTGAAGGCCGCCTATCGTCAGGCGCATCCGCACGCGGAGAAATCTTGATCGCGCTCGCGTTGAACCCAACCGGCGGAGTGTCCGCCGAATCCCGGAGAAAGGGGTACCGATGAGAACGAAGATCGCCTCCATTCATTTCAAGGCATCCGATTCTCTCAAGGAATTCACAGAACAAGAGGTGCAGCGACTCGAAAAACTGACCGACGACCTTCTGGGCTGCGACGTCGAATTCACGTACACCAAGACGACCAAGGAAGCGCGCCTGCACGTGAACGTCAACGGCACCGTGCTTCATGCGTCGGAGAGCACGGACGATTTCCATAAATCGGTGGCGCTGGCCGTGGACAAGATCGAGCAGCAAATCAAGAAGCTCAAGGGCAAACATCTGGCCAAGCGCGCGGCGGACGAATAACCCCGGCGGGAGAGGCGAGTCATGGACACATTGCAGATCGGCGCCTTTTTTCAGGACATGCAGGAGCGCTTGTCGCTCACGCTGGTCAATACTCCCAAGGGACTTGTCCGCGAACTGACTCATAAAGAGATTCATCGTCC